>NZ_JBRREK010000083.1:0-11668 GCF_056760235.1 Stenotrophomonas sp. STEN018 | reverse complement strand
CTCCCCGCTCCCCGCGGGCCGCTCCGGCGGCCCCGCCCCCCGCCCCCCCCCCCCCGGCCCCGGGCGGCCGTCCCCCCCCCCCCCCCCCCCCCCCCCCCCCCCCCCCCCCCCACTACGGTGGAACGAAAAACGGAGCCTTTCGGCTCCGTTTTTCATTCAATCAACCAGCAAAAATTCAAATCACCGGCTCACGTAGCTCCGGCATGTCCCAGCCCTTGCGCGGCGCAAAACGGTCGCCATGACGCGCCTGCAGGGTCTTCAGTTTCTCAACCAAAACATCCACGCCCGTCGCGCGGATATGCTGGATCGGGCCGCCACGGAACGGTGCAAAGCCAGTGCCGAAGATCACGCCGGCATCGAGCAGATCGGCATCGGCCACCACGCCGTCATGCAGGCAGGCTACGGCTTCGTTGAGCAGCGGCAGGATCAAGCGGTCTTCCAGATCCGACGGTGCCTGGTAGTCCTTGGCGACCTCGGGTTTTACCGCGCGGCCGTTCTCCCACTTGTAGATGCCCTGGCCGTCCTTCTTGCCACGCTTGTTCGGCTCGACCGTTGCCAGTGCGGCCGGGATCTGCAGGCCGAGGAACGGTGCCAGCTCCTTGCCCACGCCAGCGGCCACGTCCAAACCCACCGTATCCAGCAGCTCGATCGGGCCCATCGGCATGCCGAACTTGACCGCCGCCTTGTCGATCACCGGGCCGGGGATGCCTTCGGCATACGCGGTGGCGGCTTCCAGCATGTACGGGAACAGCACGCGGTTGACCAGGAAGCCCGGCGTGCCGGCCACCGGCACCGGGAACTTGCCCAGCGCCTTGCAGAACGCGGCCAGGCGCTTCTCGGTTTCCGGCGCCATGCCGTCGTGGTGGATGATCTCCACCAGCGGCATTTGCGCGACCGGGTTGAAGTAGTGCAGGCCGGCAAACTGCGCCGGGCGCTGGATATGGTCACGCAGCTCGACCAGCGGGATCGAGGAGGTATTGGTGGTCAGCAGTGCGTCGGCCTTCATCTTCGGCTCCAGCGTCTGGTACAGCGCACGCTTGGCTTCCGGGTTTTCGATGATGGCTTCGATGACCAGGTCGGCCTGGGCTACGCCGTCACCGGCCAGATCGGCCTTCAGTCGTGCGGCGACTTCCGGGCGCTTGCTCTCGTCGCGCACTTTCTTGTCGAACAACGCCTGCGCGCGGGTCATGGCCGGGTCGATGAAACGCTGCTCGCGGTCCTGCAGGGTCACGTTGAAGCCCTTGTAGGCCGCCCAGGCGGCGATATCGCCGCCCATCACGCCGGCACCGACCACGTGCACATGCTTGATGCCTGAGTCCTTGCCGCCCAGGCCCTTGAGCCGTTCGGTCAGGAAGAAGATGCGGATCAGGTTGCGTGCGGTCGGGCTGCTGGCCAGCTTGACCACGGCGCGGCGCTCGGCATCCAGGCGCTTCTGGATCGGGCTGCCGCCGGTGCGCTCCCAAGTGCTGATCAGCGCGTAGGGCGCCGGGTACTGATCCTTCTTAGCCTTGCGTGCGACCTGCTTGGCCATCTGCGGGGCGAGGATCTTGCGGGCCAGGAAGGTATTGGTGGCCCAGGCGGTGGCGCGCTGCTTGAACGGCCGGGTTACCCCGGTCTGCAGCAATGCGATGGCCGCATCGACCAGCACCGCCGGGGCGGCGACCTTGTCGACCAGGCCAATCGCGCGCGCGGCCGAGGCCGACAGGGTGCGGCCGGTCAGCATCATGTCCATCGCGGCTGGCGCGCCGACCAGCTGGGGCAGGCGCGAGCTGCCGCCCCAGCCCGGGAAGATACCCAGCTGGGTCTCCGGCAGGCCGATGCGGGTGGATTGATCGTTGGAGGCCACGCGGTAACGGCAGGCCAGGGCCAGCTCGGTGCCGCCGCCCAGGCAGTGGCCGTGGATCGCGGCTACGGTCGGGCAGGGCAGTTCGGCCAGCTTCTGGTAGACGCTCTGGCCACGGCGGATGGCGTCATTGACGGTGCCACGGCGGTCGAATTCCTGGAATTCCTTCAGGTCGGCACCGGCGATGAAGCCGGCTGCCTTGGTCGAGCGCACCACCACGCCCTTGGGCGGGTCGATGGCCAGGCGCTCGACGATATCGCCCAGTTCCAGCAGCACGTCCTGCGACATGGCATTGACCGGGCTGTCCTTGCGGTCGAGGCTGAGCACTGCCACGCCATCCTCGCGCAGCTCGGTTTGCCAATGATTGAAGCGGAGCCCGTCGAAGCCTGAGAGCATGGGACGTTCCATCCGGTTGTGTATGGAGAAGGCCGCTATGATCCAGAGGTTGTTTCCCTGCCGTCAAATCCCAATGTCAGGAAATGTGTTGTGCTTATCTGGTCAGCGTCCCTGCAGGTTAGCCGAACAGGAGTTAAAAGCTGGTGCGGTGCCGCTGGGACAGGGTGCTGAACTTTTGCCGCGAACAGCGGTCTTAATGCCCGACGTCGGTTGGGCTGACAGGAGTGCGGCCCGTTATGGCCGAGGTTGAAACACCGCAGGAGCTGGACCTGGAACTGGTCCGGCGTGTGCAGCGCGGCGAAAGCGCGGCGTTCGATGTACTGGTACGCAAGTACCAGCATCGGATCATCGCGTTGATCGGGCGCTACATCGCCGACTGGAGTGAATGTCAGGACGTGGCCCAGGACACTTTCGTGCGCGCTTACCGTGCGCTCGGGAATTTCCGTGGTGACGCCCAGTTCTATACCTGGTTGCATCGGATCGCAGTGAATACCGCAAAAAACTATCTGGCAGCACACAACCGGCGCCCCCCCACCGACGACATCGAAATCGGTGACGCCGAGCAGTTCGACAGTGGGGTCCGCTTGCGCGACAACGACACGCCGGAGCGTGAGTTGATGCGCCAGGAACTGGAACAGACCGTGATGAAGGCGGTTGACGCGTTGCCCGAAGAGCTGCGCTCAGCCATTACGTTGCGAGAGGTGGAAGGCATGAGTTACGAGGATATCGCGCAGAAAATGGGATGCCCGATCGGCACGGTGCGGTCGCGGATCTTCCGTGCCCGTGAGGCCATCGATGCACAGCTGCGTCCCTTGCTGGATACCCCCAGCGCTACCCGTGAACGGAGTCGCGTATGAACCCGCAAGACCGTAATCCGGTGTCGGCCGGTGCTGCGCCGGACAAATTTGAACTGCACTACCGTCAGCAGCTGTCGGCGCTGGTGGATGGCGAGCTGGCCGCCGATGAGGCGCGCTTCATGCTGCGCCGGCTGGAACACGACAGCGAGCTTTCGGCCTGCCAGGAGCGCTGGCAGGTATTGGGTGATGTGATGCGCGGCCAGGCTTGCGCACCGGCGCCCTTGGATTTCAGTGCGCGGGTACGGCAGGCGGTGGATGCCGATGCGCGCCAGAACGGCCCGCTGCTTGCCGCGCCCGCCCCGCAGCGCGCAGCCCGCACGGGTTGGCGGCGTTGGGGCGGTGGGGCTGCCTTGGCCGCCTCGGTGGCTGCGGTGGCCTTGTTCATGGCCCGCGAGCAGCTGCCGGTAACCAATACGCCTGCGCCGGTCATTGCGACCACGGCGGAAGTCGCGCCTGCCCCGGCGCAACCGTCGGCGCCGACCGCGGCTGATGCTGGCAATGTCGCCGGCCTGGTGGCTGCTGCTCCTGCAGTTGCCGCCGCAGTGAGCCGCCGTCAGGACACCAATGCCCGGCGTGGCAGTGCGACACGCACCCAGCAGGCGGCGCGCGCCGGTACTGCGCGCATGGCCGAGCCGCAGCGGGCAATTGCCTCTGCGCCGGTACTGCCGGCGACCCCGGCACTGCGCCAGGACCCGTTTGCCACCGGCAATGGCGTGCTGCATGCGCGGCCATGGCCACGCTCGACGGTAGCGCCGTCGCTGTCGCAGGGGGCGCTTAACGCCAATTTCCCTGCGCAGGAGCGGGGTGGGGCGACGTTCTACCCGTTTGAACCGCGCATGCCGGCACAAAGCGCCGACGATGCCGAGTCGCGCAGGCTGTTGCCGCGTCAGTGAGTATTGCTTGCCGGTCGTCCACCTCTGGGCGGCCGGTTCTTCCCGGATTCCAGGTTTGTGCGCTGTTAGCTTGCGTACCGGGCTTGGCTGTTCTTTCCCGCTTTGACTGAATTGGAGGCTCGAAGCTGATGACCCCACGTATCCAAAACAAGGTGTTTGGCCTGCTGGCGATGACCCTGCCGTTGGTGGCCTGCGCGCAGAGCCCGGCCCCGAATGCACCGGCCGAACAGGTCGCCGCTACCCGTGCCGCGCCTGCGCCGCAGCTGGTGCAGGGCTTGCCCGACTTCACCCAGCTGGTCGACCAGGTCGGCCCGGGTGTGGTCAAGGTCGATACCGTGATCGGCGCACGCCGCAATCCGCGCGCTGCCCAGCAGGGCCCGGACATGGACCAGATGCCGGAGTTCTTCCGCCGCTTCTTCGGTCCCGACTTCCAGATGCCGGGGCCGGGCCAGCAGGGCCCGGACAGCGGTCCGCGCGGGCGAAGCATGGGCTCGGGCTTCATCATCTCCAATGACGGCTATGTGCTGACCAACCACCACGTCATCGACGGCGCCGAGTCGGTCAAGATCACCTTGAGTGATCGCCGTGAGTTCACTGCCAAGGTGGTCGGTAGCGACGCCCAGTACGACGTGGCGTTGCTGAAGGTCGAAGGTCGCAACCTGCCGACCGTGCGGGTGGGCGATTCCAATACGCTCAAGCCGGGCCAGTGGGTGGTGGCGATCGGCTCGCCGTTCGGCCTGGACCATTCGGTCACCGCCGGCATCGTCAGTGCCCTCGGGCGCAATACCGGTGGGCAGGAGCAGCGCTATGTGCCGTTCATCCAGACCGACGTGGCGATCAACCAGGGCAATTCCGGCGGTCCCCTGCTGAATACGCGTGGTGAAGTGGTCGGTATCAATTCGCAGATCTTCTCCGCGTCCGGCGGCTACATGGGCATCAGCTTCGCGATCCCGATCGATCTGGCGATGAACGCGGTCGAGCAGATCAAGAAGACCGGCAAGGTCAGTCGCGGTCAGTTGGGTGTGATGGTCGGTCCGTTGACCGGCGATGCCGCTGAGGGATTGAAGCTGCCCGATAGCCGTGGTGCGCTGGTCAATGAGATGGTGGCCGATAGCGCCGCCGCCAAGGCCGGGATCGAAGTGGGCGATGTCATCCGCTCGGTCAATGGCACCCAGATCAATGATGCCAGCGAGCTGCCGCCGATGATTGGTGCGATGGCGCCGGGCAGCAGGGTGCGGATGGGGATCATCCGTGAAGGCAAGCCGCGTGAGATCACTGTGACCCTGAACGAGCTGGCTGAAGACGCAGCGCGGCCGGGTAACACCGCAGCCGCTGGCGATGATGCCAAGCCGCAGGCCGGGGCCAATGCCCTGCTGGGGCTGGAAGTGGCGGATCTCACCGCCGCCGAGCGTCGTCAGCTCGGCCTGGAGTCGGGCGAGGGCGTGCGTATCACCGGCGTCAACAGCAGGTCCGGGCGCGAGGCTCGTCTGGCTCCGGGCATGGTGGTGCTGCAGGTCGGGCGTGCCCCGGTCGGTAGTGTTGCCGCCCTGAACCGGGAGCTGGGCGGCTACAAGAAGGGTGACGTGGTCATGTTGCTGGTCCGGGCCGGTGCCAACAGCGCCTTTGTCCCGATCCGCGCAGGCGAATAAGCCCGCCAAGCCTTGTCATGCCTACGGGAGCCGCCTTCGGGCGGCTCCTTTCGTTCAGCTGCCAGCCAAACCCTGTGCGGGGCTTGGCTCCGGCATGCGATAATGGCCCGTTATCCTGACGACGCAGCGCCGCCGCCGCCACCTATGTCACATGATTCGATGCGGATGATCCGCAACTTCTCCATCATTGCCCACGTTGACCACGGTAAGTCCACCCTGGCCGACCGCATCATCCAGTTGTGTGGCGGCTTGACCGCGCGCGAAATGGAAGCGCAGGTTCTGGACAACAATCCGATCGAGCGCGAGCGTGGTATCACGATCAAGTCGCAGTCGGTGTCGGTGCCGTATACGGCCCGCAACGGCCAGACCTACTTCCTGAATTTCATCGACACCCCCGGCCACGTCGACTTCTCCTATGAAGTCAGCCGCTCGCTGGCCGCCTGCGAAGGCGCGCTGCTGGTGGTCGATGCGGCCCAGGGCGTGGAAGCGCAGTCGGTTGCCAACTGCTATACGGCCATCGAACAGGGCCTGGAAGTGGTGCCGGTGCTGAACAAGATCGACCTGCCCACCGCCGATATCGACCGTGCCAAGGCCGAGATCGAGGCGGTGATCGGCATCGATGCCTCCGACGCGGTTGCGGTCAGCGCCAAGACCGGCCTCAACATGGAAGAGGTGCTGGAAGCCATCGTGCACCGCATCCCGGCGCCGGTTGACCGTGGCAGCGACAAGCTGCAGGCGCTGATCATCGACTCCTGGTTCGACAACTACCTGGGCGTGGTCTCGCTGGTACGCGTGATGCAGGGCCAGATCAAGGCTGGCGACAAGATCCAGGTCATGTCCACCGGCCGTTGGCATCTGGTCGACAAGGTCGGCGTGTTCACCCCCAAGCGCAAGGAAATGCCTGCGCTGCGTGCTGGTGAAGTGGGCTGGATCAACGCCAGCATCAAGGACGTGCACGGTGCGCCGGTCGGCGACACCCTGACCCTGATGGCCGACCCGGCCGCCGAGGCGTTGCCCGGCTTCCAGGAAATGCAGCCGCGCGTGTTCGCCGGCCTGTTCCCGGTTGATGCCGAGGACTACCCGGACCTGCGTGAAGCCCTCGACAAGCTGCGCCTGAACGACGCTGCGCTGCGCTTCGAGCCGGAAAGCTCCGAGGCGATGGGCTTCGGCTTCCGCTGTGGCTTCCTCGGCATGCTGCACATGGAAATCGTGCAGGAGCGGCTGGAGCGTGAGTACAACCTCGACCTGATCAGCACCGCGCCGACTGTGATCTACGAGGTGCTCAAGACCGACGGCAGCATCCTGATGATGGACAACCCGGCCAAGTTGCCGCAGGGCAATGCCGTCGCCGAGATCCGTGAACCGATCATCCGCGCCAACATCCTCACCCCCGAGGAATACATCGGCAGCATCATCAAGCTGTGCGAAGAGAAGCGTGGCAGCCAGATCGGTATCAACTACATGGGCAGCCAGGTGCAGATCAGCTATGAGCTGCCGATGGCCGAAGTGGTGTTGGACTTCTTCGACAAGCTCAAGTCGGTCAGCCGTGGCTATGCCTCGCTGGAATACCACTTCGTGCGTTTCGAGGCCGGTCCGTTCGCCCGTCTGGACGTACTGATCAACGGCGACAAGGTCGATGCACTGTCCTTGATCGTCCACCGCAGCCACGCGGATCGTCGCGGCCGCGAGCTGTGCGAAAAGATGAAGGACCTGATTCCCCGGCAGATGTTCGACGTGGCCATCCAGGCTGCGGTCGGCGCGCAGATCATCGCCCGTACCACGGTCAAAGCCATGCGTAAGAACGTATTGGCCAAGTGCTATGGTGGCGACATTTCGCGTAAGAAGAAGCTGTTGGAGAAGCAGAAGGAAGGCAAGAAGCGCATGAAGCAGGTGGGCCGTGTGGAGATTCCGCAGGAAGCCTTCCTCGCTGTGTTGCAGATGGACAAGTAACAGTGATTCGGGAGTTGGGGTTCGGGATTGGGAAGAGCGGCATACGCTCTGGCTGTCGCGAATCTCCAACCACGAATCACCAGTCTCATTCCGAAGGAATTTGAATGAAATGGTTTGAAATCATCCTGGTTGTGCTGACCCTGGGCTCGGGCCTGGTGGTGCTGCTGGACAAGCTGTACCTGCGCAAGCGCCGTGCCGAGAAGGCCAGCCTGCTGGATAGCGAAGAGCCAGCGGTGGTGGATTACTCGCGCGCGTTCTTCCCGGTGCTGGCGGTGGTGTTGATCCTGCGCAGCTTCGTGGCCGAGCCGTACAAGATCCCTTCCAGCTCGATGATGCCCAACCTGCTGATCGGCGATTTCATCCTGGTCAACAAGTTCTCCTACGGCTTCCGCTTGCCGATCACCAATACCAAGATCATCCCGGTGGCCGAGCCCAAGCGCGGTGACGTGGTGGTGTTCAAGCCGCCGCACGCGCCGGACCAGAATTGGATCAAGCGCGTGATCGGCCTGCCGGGCGACCGCATCGGCTTCCACGGTGACACCTTGTCGATCAACGGCGTGCCGATGGTCTATGAAGACCGCGGCGAGTACGTCGGCAAGGGTCCGGGCGCGGAAATGACCGGCGCCTCGCTATTGACCGAACAGCTGCCTGGCCGCAGCCATACCGTGTTGGAACTGCTGGGTCGTGCCGACCCGCGTGGCCAGGGCGACTGGGTGGTGCCGGAAGGCCACTACTTCGTGATGGGTGACAACCGCGACAACAGCGAGGACAGTCGCTTCTGGACCCAGACCCACTTCCTGCCGGAAGAGAATCTGCGTGGCAAGGCGTTCCTGATCTGGCTGAACTGTGAAGGCTGGTTCTGCAAGGGTAGTTTCGAACCGTCGCGTATCGGGGCGGGCATTCAGTGAGTGGACAACGCGTTTCTGGGGAGATCGCAATGAAGCACAAACAAGCAGGTATGACGCTGACCTCGTTCCTTGTGGTGTTGGCGGTAGTTGGCTTTGCGCTGTTTATCGGCATGAAGCTGTTCCCGATGTACCAGGAGTATTACTCCGTGCGCTCGGCACTAAAGAGCATCGCTGCAGAGCCAGGGTCGGGCAGCCTCGAGCCAGCCAAGGTGCAGGAGTTGTTCTTCAAGCGCATGGACATGAACTATGCCGACGACGTGAAGCCGGGTGATCTGAAGATCGAACGCACTGACGGCGGTCTGCGTATGGTTGTCAGTTACGAAGTGCGTCGCGAAATGATCGGCAACCTCGATGTGGTGGGCAAGTTCAACGCATCCCAGGATTTGAACCGGACCGGTAGTGAATAGAACGTTCCAACGGGGTGACCTGATCGGTCACTCATTCAAGGATCAGGGTTTGCTGAAGCAGGCCCTGACCCATCGTAGTGCCGGCGCGCCGCACAACGAGCGCCTGGAGTTCCTCGGCGACAGCATCGTCAACATGCTGATCGCCGAAGCGCTTTTCACGCGCTGGCCGAAGGCTGACGAAGGCGCGCTCACACGTGCCCGCTCGGCCCTGGTTTGCGAGGCTGCGCTGGCGGTTATCGCGCGCAGCTTGGAGCTGGGCGAGCGTTTGACGCTGGGCCCGGGTGAGATGAAGTCTGGCGGCCACCGCCGTGATTCCATCCTCGCCGACACCTTCGAGGCGGTGGTTGCTGCCATTTATCTGGACGCCGGTTTCGAAGCCTGCCGCGAGCGGATAATGCCGTGGTTCGAGGCCTCGCTGTCGGCAGTGCCGGTCGGCAAGCCCGAGAAAGACCCCAAGACACGCCTGCAGGAATGGTTGCAGGCCCGGCAGAAGACCCTGCCGGTATACGAGCTGGTATCGGAGACCGGCGACGACCACGCCAAGCACTTCCATGTGCGCTGTTGCGTGGCTGACCCTGCCGTAAGTACCGAAGGCGAAGGCACTTCGCGACGGCTGGCCGAACAACAGGCGGCAGCCGCCGCAATAGAGCAATTGGATTCCAAGTGAACGACACCTCCTCTCATCGCTGTGGCAGCGTCGCGGTCATTGGCCGCCCCAACGTTGGCAAATCGACCCTGACCAACGCCCTGGTCGGCGCCAAGGTCAGCATCGTCTCCAACCGTCCGCAGACCACCCGCCACCGTCTGCTCGGCATCGCCACTTACCCGGAAGGGCAGCTGGTGCTGGTTGATACCCCTGGATTGCATCGCCAACAGAAGCGCGCGATGAACCGGGTGATGAACCGTGCCGCGCGTGCGTCGCTGGAAGGCGTGGATGTTGGCCTGTTGGTGATCGAAGCCGGTCGCTGGGACGAAGAAGACACCCTGGCCTTCAACGTGCTGCGTGACGCAGGCGTGCCGGTGGTGCTGATCGTCAACAAGGTTGACCGGATGAAGGACAAGGGGGCGCTGCTGCCGTTCCTGCAGGAGATCACCGTCGGCCGCGAATTCGCCGCCGTGCACCCGGTCTCGGCGCTCAAGCGCAATGGCCTGGATGCGCTGGTGCGCGACCTGATCGGTTTGGTGCCGGAAGGCCCGCCGATGTTCGGTGAAGATGAAATCACCGACCGCAGCCAGCGCTTCCTCGCCGGCGAGCTGGTCCGCGAGCAGCTGATGCGCCAGCTTGGCGAAGAACTGCCGTACGCCACCACCGTGGAAATCGAACGCTTCGCCGAAGACGGTGCGCTGCTGCGCATTGGCGCGGTGATCTGGGTCGAGCGCGAAGGCCAGAAGGCGATTGTCATTGGCAAGGGCGGCACCCGCTTGAAGGAAATCGGTGCCAAGGCGCGTCTGCAGATGGAACGTCTGTTCGGTGCCAAGGTGTTCCTGGAGACCTGGGTGCGCGTACGCGAAGGCTGGTCTGATGACGAGGCCGCGCTGAAGGCCTTCGGCTACGGCGAACAGTAAGTCTCAGTCCGGGGATCGGGAGGGGGGAATCGGGGGTGAAACAGCCTGGTTCTGCAGACACTCGCGATTTCCGGCTGTTCCTTGACCGCAGGTCAGGGGGCATGATGAAGGCCAGCGCTGCGATATCGACAAGCCGCTGCGGCTTTCCGAGTCTGGCGAAGCTTGGCAGGGTTTATTGTCGCTGGCCGTTCCGGCTCCCGAATCTCCACTTCTGATTCCCTGTCTTAGATGCGCATCGAAGACCAGCCCGCTTACGTGCTGCATGCCCGGCCTTGGCGCGAAACCAGCTTGCTGGTTGAGGTGCTGAGTCTGGAGCATGGCCGTTTGGGTCTGCTCGCACGCGGCGTGCAAGGGCCGAAGAAGCAGGCGTTGCGCGCCGCCCTGCAGCCGCTGCAGGCGATTCGCTTTGACGCGCAGCAAACCGGTGAATTGGCGCAGCTGCGCCGTGCCGAAAGCCAGGACGTGGCACCACGTCTGCACGGCCACGCGATGCTGGCTGGCTTCTATATCAACGAACTGGTGATGCGGCTGACGCCGCGGCAGGATCCGCTACCCGAGCTGTATATGGCTTACGGCGAGTTGCGCGGGCAGCTGGATCAGGCGGTTACGCTGGCGTGGTCACTGCGGCGTTTCGAGCGTGACCTGCTTGACGCATTGGGCTTTGGCTTCGATTGGAGCTGTGGCGGCGACGGTGAACCGATCGATCCGGCGGCGCGCTATCGGCTGGATCCGTTGCAGGGCCCACTTCGGCTGCTCAGTGAACGCAACAACGAACGCCGCACGCTGGCGACAGGCAGCGCCTTGCTGGCGCTGGCTGAAGACATGCAGCCCAGCAGCAGCGATATCGCCAGCCTGCGGCTGCAGATGCGCGCAGTACTGTTGCATCACCTTGGTGGTCGCGGGCTCAAATCCTGGGAAATGCTGGGCGAATTAGCCCGTTCCTAACCGTAGTGCCGAGCCATGCTCGGCAGGGCCGTATGCAGAATCCAAGCCATGTAGTGCCGAGCCATGCTCGGCAGAGGCCGTATGCAGAATCCAAGCCATGTAGTGCCGAGCCATGCTCGGCAGAGCCTTATGCAGAATCCAACCCTGTAGTGGGGGGGGGGGGGGGGGGGGGGGGGGGGGGGGGGGGGGGGGCGGGGCGGGGGGGGGGGGGGGGGCGGGGGGGGGGGGGGGGGGGGGGGGGGGGCGGGGGGGGG
>NZ_JBRREK010000082.1:0-11904 GCF_056760235.1 Stenotrophomonas sp. STEN018 | reverse complement strand
TTTTTTTAATATGCCACCCACCCCCCCCCGCGCGGTTTTATTTTTTCACCCAAGGTTGGCCGCCCACCCCCCCCCGGCCGCGTTGGCCCCCTATTTCCCGCTGGTATACCGGGGGGGGGCGGGCGCCGACGCCGCCGCCATCGGGTGGAAAGCCGAAGTTGCCGCTGGAGTTGAGCTTGGTGCTCAGCGATGCGCCGCTGGCGGTGAGGTGCTGCACCACGTCGGCGATCGAACTGTAACCGGTACGTTCAATGGCTTCGCGGGTAAGCACCTGCACCGGAACCTGGGTTTCCAGTTCGGCTTTCTTGATGCGGGTACCCGTGACTTGAATGCTGTCCAGGGTCTTGGGGGTGCTGTCTGGTGCCTGTTGCGCGAAGGCCGCGCTGGGCAGCAGACACAACAGCGATAAGCGGACAGCGCAGCTGAGGCGGCGCGGGCGTAGCGGTAACAACGTCATCGGAATGCTCCTGGTGATTGCCGGACTACGTGCCCGCCACCATGACGGGCGTAGCCGATTTGTAAGCAATTCGTTAGGCGCAGACAAGCGGCGATGCCGCAACGCGAACCTGAATCCGCGTAATGAAACGTCGGTTACATCATTTCACTGTGCTGAATAGCCGCCATCGACCAAGTGGTAACTCCCGGTAATGAACGAGGCTTTGTCCGACAACAGGAAGCAGGTCAATGCCGCCACTTCCTCGGCCGTGCCCAGCCGTCCGGCCGGGTGCAGCGCCACCAGCCCGGCATAGGCGCGGTCGTCCATGCTCTGCAACAGTGGTGTGTCGATGAAGCCCGGGCCCACCGCATTGATCCGCAACCCGCGCGCGGAGTATTCCAGTGCCGCGCTCTTGGTCATGCCGACCAGTGCGTGCTTGGCCGCCACATAGGCGGCCGCGCCGGCCCAGCCGTTGCTGCCCAGGATTGAAGCCATGTTGACCACCGCGCCACCGCCACTGGCCAGGATCGCGGGGATCTCGTACTTCATCGAATAGAACACGCCGTGCAGGTTGACCCCGAGCACGCGGTGCCATTCTTCCACCGGATAGTCTGCGGTCTGCAGGCTGGCGCCGCTGATGCCGGCATTGTTCACCGCAAGGTGCAGGCCGCCGAAGCGTTCATTGCAGGCCTTGACCATCAGCCGCACCGCATCCGGATCGCTGACATCCACCTGCAGGGCCTGTACCCGTTCGCCCAGCGACATGGCCACGGCGGTGGCGGCATCGCCATCGATATCGGCGGCCAACACCTGCGCGCCGCGCGCGGCCAATTGCCGCACTACCGCCTCGCCAATGCCGGAGGCGGCACCGGTAACCAGCGCGATGCGGCCGGTAAAATCCTGTTGCATGGGGGTTTCCACAACTGCGGTCATTCCGCAGTGGGTAGGCTCCCGCGTTTGCCTTACAGGTGCATTGCGTGGGATCAATCCGGGGTGGTGGCAGGTTTGTTGTTCGTGGCCGACTACAGTGCCGCGTGTTGCCCGGGATGTGTATGCAATGGCAGGAACGCACTCAGATCTTCTGCCCGCATCGGTCGGCCGAAGAAATAGCCCTGCCCGTAGATCACGCCCTTGTCGCGGAAAAAATCCGCCTGTTGCTGGGTCTCGATGCCTTCCACCAGGGTCTGCATGCCCAGGCTGCGCGCCAGCTCGATGATGTGGATGGCGACCTGGCTGGTCACCGCTTCGGTGCAGGCGGTGGAGGTGAAGCTCTTGTCCACCTTGAGGATGTCGAAGGGATAGGTGGTCAGATAGGCGAGGCTGGAATAACCGGTGCCGAAGTCATCGATGGCGATTTCGATGCCCATCGCGTGGATCGCCGCCACCACATCCTGCGCGCTGGCTTCCTCCAGCAGGCCGCGCTCGGTGGCTTCCACCACGAACCGGCCATTGCCAATGCCGATTGCACGTTGCATGTCCGCCAGCAGCTGCGGCGTCTCCATCGACTGCAGGTCACGCGGTGACAGATTCACGCCCAGTCGGAAGCGTGGGTATTGGCGGAAAAACCCGCTCAGGTCCTTGACCACCAGTTCCAGCACGCGCCGGGTAACCAGCTGGATCAGTCCGGCATCCTCGGCAAACGGGATGAAGCGGTCCGGCGGCACCACGGTGCCGTCTTCGTGCTGCCAACGCAGCAGCGCCTCGGCACCGATGCAGGTGTCGTCCTGCAGGCTGAACACCGGTTGGTACATCAGGAAAAAATGCCCCTTGTTGATGGCGCGCAGCAATTCGGCACGCGTCGACCATTGGCGGCGGATCATTACCAGTGCCATGCCCAGCACCGCCAGCCCGGCAATGATGCCGAGCGGGATGAACCAGTGTGCGAACTGCGCCATGCGCGCATCGACCGCGGCCAATGGCGTGGCCACGATCACGCCGGTACCGCCGGGGCGCAGTACCCGCCGCACCACCAGATAGCCAGCCTCCTCGTCGGTGAAGTGACCGTCGTTGTCCTTGTCGATCTTCGTCGTGGTCCAGCGCTGCAGCAAGGTGCCCTGACGCGCGGCATAACGACCATCCATGCTGTTGAACAGGCCCAGTGAAAGATCAGGGCGGGCGAACGGGGTAATCAGCCCGTCGGGGTAGACCAGCAATGCATAGCCGTCCTTTTCCAGCACCACGAACTCACGCCCCGGCAAGCCGGGCACCTGCACGTGGGTGTAGACCTGCACGCCATCAGGTGCACGCAACGGATTTGGCGGTAGCACGATCTGCTGCATCAGCACGCCGCCGGAAGAGCAGGTGACCTTGCCGCCCTGCAGATACAGGGTGCTTTTGACGATGTGCGAGCTGATGCCGAAGCGCTGCATGCGCAGCAGCCCGGCCGGGCTGCAGGGTGCATCGCCGCTGCTGCGCATTTCCGCCCGCAGGCGCTCGATCACCTCGATGGTGCTGGCTACCTCGCGGCTGATGCTGGTCGATACGTCATCGAGCAACACGTATTTCTCGCGGATGGCCTGTTTGCGAGCTTGATGCAGCGAGTACAGCACCGGCACACAGGCAAGTATCGCGGCGGCAAGCAGCAGCAGCGCAGCGATTCGGTAGCGGTTCTTCATGATGGCGCCATCCCCGGGTTGGCTTCTTACTGCGCCACTATGTGACGTACGTCAAGAATTTCCAGTGATGAAGATTTAGCTATGTGCAGGCGGGCTTCACGCCGGGCGGAAGGTATCCCAGGCCATGCGTGCGATCAGCACCACCACCAGCACCACAAAAAGCTTGCGAATCAATGGGGTGCCGCCGCGCAGGGCAAGCCGGGTGCCGGTCACCGCGCCCAGCACATTGGCCGCAGCCATCGGCACCGCCAATGCCAGCAGCACGTTGCCGCTGGGCACGAAGAACGACAATGCCGCCACATTGGTCGCCAGATTGACCACTTTGGAGGCGGCCGAGGCGCGCAGGAAGTCCAGCCCGAAGAACCGCACGAACAGGAAGATCAGGAAGCTGCCAGTGCCCGGTCCGAAGAAGCCATCGTAGAAGCCGATCACCCCACCCATCGCCAGCGCGATCAGCAACTCACGGCGGCCGACCTCGCGCGGCCGGTGCAGGGCGCCGAAGTCTTTTTTGGCCAGCGTATAGCCCAGCATCACGATCAGCAGGGTCAACACCAACGGCCGCACGGCCTCCTTGGACAGCAGGGTCACCGCGGTGGCACCCAGGAACGAGAACGCAAACGCGGCGGCGGCCGCCAGCAACACCGGCCGCCATGGGAAGCGCACCGCACGCGCATAGCGCAGTGCCGACGCACCGGTACCGAATACCGAGCTGAACTTGTTGGTGCCCAGCAAGGCCGCTGGGGTCTGCTGCGGCAGGGCAGTAAACAAACCGGGCAGCTGGATCAAGCCACCACCGCCGACCGCCGCATCCACCAGCCCCGCGATGAAGGCGATGACCAGCAGCCATGGCAATTCGGGTGGGATCAACTCCAGCATGGCAACTCCAGCGCAGGGCGCGACAGCATACGCTCAGTACAGCAGCGCATCGCTCGGAACGGTGCCGAGCGTCGATGAAGGTGGAAGGATGCAGACATCTCCCGCCTTTCCCTGTGGTCGCGACCAGGCCTCTGCGGCCTGTTGTGGCCGCTACCGCGCCAGCCCGCCGCAGCGGGCGCCGAGTCGTTGGCGTGTTCGCGCTGCGCTTATGTGCTCAAGCAGGTTGATACGCACAGGTGTTGGCAGCCACAAACTGGAACAGCGCTTCGGCGCTCATCGGCCGGCCGAACAGATAGCCTTGGCCATACAACACCCCCCGGCGGCGGAAGAAGTCTGCCTGCTCCGTGGTCTCAATACCTTCGGCCAAGGTCTGCATGCCCAGGGAATGGGCAAGGTCGAGAATGTGCTCGGCGACCTGGCTGGTCACAGCCTGGGTGCAGGCGGTGGAGGTAAAACTTTTGTCCACCTTGAGGATGTCGAACGGATAGGTGGCCAGGTAAGCCAGACTGGAATAGCCGGTGCCGAAATCGTCTATGGCCAGTTCTATGCCCAGTGCGCGGATCGCGTCGAGCACGCTCAATGCACTGGTCTCTTCCAACAGTGCACGCTCCGTGGCTTCCACCACAAACTGGCCACAACCCGGGCCGATGTTCTGCAGCATCTGGCCCAGCAGCTTCGGCGTCTGCTCCGATTGCAGATCGCTGGCAGCCAGGTTCACCGCAAGGCGGAAGGCCGGCATACGCCGCAGGAAGCTGCTCATGTCCCTTTCAACCAGGTGCAACACCTGTCGTGTGATCTGCTGGATGAGCCCGGATTCTTCAGCGATGGGAATGAAGCGGTCAGGCGGCAGTACCGTGGCTTCTTCGTACTGCCAACGCAGCAGCGCCTCGGCGCCAACGCAGCGGCCATCGTGCAGATCGATCAGTGGCTGATACAGCAGGAAGAAGTGGCCCTTTTTTAGCGCACGCAGCAACTGGTTGCGCGGTGAGAGCTGGTGCCGGCTGAGCAGCAGCACGCTCGCCAGCACGCTCAAGCCAATCACGATACCGGCCGGGATGAACCAACGCCCGAACCGAGCCATGCGGGCATCGATATTGGCAATTGGCGTGGCGACGATCACCCCGGTGTCGCCGGTCTGCATGATGTGCCGCGCCACCAGGTAACCGGCATCGGTATCCAGGAAATGGCTTGGTGCGCGCGTGGTAGTGGCTGGTGATGCCCAGTGATCGAGCATGACGCCATCGCGAACGCTGTACAGGCCGTTGCGAGGAGTGAACAGGCCCAAAGACAGGTCGGCGCGAACGAACGGCGCAATCACACCCTCTGGGTATACCAGCAACGCATAGCCCTCCTTCTCCAATACCGCATAGCTGCGATCCGGCACGCCGGGCAGTCGCGCGTCGGAATAGACACGGATGCCATCGGCGCGCCACGGCGACGCCGGCCCAAGCACCAGCCGCTGCATCAACGGATCGCTGGAGGAACAGACCACGCGGTGGTTTTCCAGATACAACGCCGCGATGGAGATCTGGGTTCGCGCCGCTACCTGTTGTAGATGCCGGATGCCTGCAGGGTTGCAGGCGGCCTCACCACTGGCTGACATTTCGGCATGCATTTTGACCAGCATGGCGAGCGCGTTGCGCACCCGCCGATCAAGCCCCTGCGCCACATCATCCAGTTCCTTGTACTTGTCGTCGATGGCTTGTTGTCGGGCTTGATGCAGCGCATAGAACACCGGAAGACAGCCCAGCAGCAAACCTGCAAGCAGGAAAATTGCAGCGATCAGATGGCGGCGTTTCATGGATGGCCCATCCGGGGATTGGCGGGAGTCGCGCAAATATGTGACGTGAATCGCCAAAAAAACAATATGCAGATAACTGTCCAGAAAAGTCGCGGTTACACCCGTCCAAGCTGTCCCACGCCATGCGCACGATGAATAACCCCAGCAGCGCAAGGAAAAGCTTGCGGATCAATGGCGTGCTGCCCGCAGCGCCATCCGTGTGCCGACCACGGCGACACTGACGCTGGTCGTTACCATGGGTACAGTGAAGGCCGGTGACCACGGCAGGTAGGGTGGAATCAACGCCAGCATGGCAACGCCGGCGCAGGATGCGATGCCCTACGTTCAGCGCGCCGGGCCATTGCTTGGAACCGCAACGCCAGTGGATGAAAATGCAGCGATGCAGACATCTCCCACTTCTCCCTGTCCCTGCGGCCGCGATCAGACCTATGCGGGCTGCTGCGGTCGTTACCACGCCGGCCAGGCCGTGCCGGATGCCGAGTCGCTGATGCGTTCGCGCTACAGCGCCTACGTGCTCAAGGACGTCGACTACCTGTTGGCCAGCTGGCACGCGGACACCCGCCCGGCCACGCTCTCGCTGGAAGACGCTCCCGGCCAGCGCACGCAATGGCTGGGCCTGACTGTGCAGCGTCATGTAGTCACCGGCGACGACACGGCCGAGGTCGAGTTCACCGCCCGCTACCGCGTAGGCGGTGGCAGCGCGGTAAAGATGGTCGAGCACAGTCGTTTTCAACGCGTCGACGGCCGCTGGTATTACCTGGATGCAGCCGGCTGAAGCACCCGTCGCCCTCGCACACCGCACAGGCGAGGGCGGGCAGCGGCAGCGAAACCCATTGGTAGAGCCGAGCCGTGCGCGGCGGGGGGGCGAGCCGGGAAGCCCCCGCCCCCCAAGGGGCGGCGCGACGCGTTGGCCCCCACCCCAGGCCCAAACCCCCGGGGGGGGGGGGGGGGTGCCGCGCCCCCTTCCCCCTTGTCCGGGGCGGGCGGGGGGGGGGGGGGGTGCTCTCGCGCTCCCCCCCCCGGTGCTGTGGCCGCCCCACTACGCTTTCGCCCCCTCCCTTGCGCAAAGCGCAGGGGAGGGCTGGGGAGGGGTGCTTTTGGCTCTTCGCAACGTTCAAATACCCCCAGCTTCTCGGCTCACGCCGCTCCCACAACCAAGCAAAACCAGCCGCAACCACGCACCCACACCGCTTATCATCAAGCTCCAGTGCAAGGAGCGTATGGATGAACCCGATCAACCTGCTGCGTGCAGGCACCACGTTGGTAGCGCTGACGCTGGCCCTCCCTGCCCAGGCCGCGATCACCGACTTCGGCAGCTGTGGCGCCTCACTCAAGAGCGCCGCCGTTGCCCAGGGCATCAGCGGCGAAAAGCTTGATCAGGTCTTCAGCAACATCACCCCGGACCTGAGCGTGCTGCCGCTGCTCGACGCGCAGCCCGAGTTCACCACCCCGATCTGGGATTACCTGGCCTCGTTGGTCGACAGCCGCCGCATCGCCGATGGCCGCGCGCTGCTTGCCCAGCACCGCGCGCTGCTGGATCAGGTCAGCGCCCAGTACGGCGTTGATCCAGCCACCATCGTCGCGGTCTGGGGGGTGGAAAGTGACTACGGCCGCGTGTTCGGCAAGCGTCCGCTGCTGCAGTCGCTGGCCACCCTGTCCTGCAACGGCCGCCGTCAGCCTTTCTTCAAGGGCGAACTGCTGGCCCTGCTCAAACTGATCGACAAGGGTGACTTGAACCCGACTGGCCTGACCGGTTCCTGGGCCGGCGCCTTCGGCCACACCCAGTTCATGCCATCCACCTACGCCCGCATCGCCGTGGATGGCGACGGTGACGGCCGTCGTGATCTGGTCGCCAGCGTTCCCGATGCATTGGCCTCCACCGCCAACTATCTGAAGCAGTCCGGCTGGCGCACCGGCCAACCTTGGGGCGTGGAAGTCCGCACCCCGGCCAACTTCAATGCTGCACTCGCCGGCCGCACCAAGCGCAAGCCGCTGGCGGACTGGCGCGCGCTGGGCATCACCTTGGCCGACGGCAAGCCGCTGCAGGCGTCGGCCATCGGCGACGACAGCAACGCTGCCCTGCTGCTGCCGGCCGGCGCCAAGGGCCCGGCCTTGCTGGTGTTCCGCAACTACGACGCGATCTATTCCTACAACGCTGCCGAAAGCTATGCCCTGGCCATCGCCACCCTGGCCGACCGCCTGCGCGGTGGCACCGGTCTGAGCGCCACCTGGCCCACCGATGACCCCGGTATCGGTCGCGACGAGCGCCGCGAGCTGCAGACCCTGCTGCTCGCGCGTGGCCACGATATCGGCAGTGCCGACGGCATGGTCGGCACCGCCACCCGCCGCGCCATCCAGGTTGAACAGCAGCGCCTCGGCTGGAAGGATAAGGATGCCGATGGCCGTGCAGGCACCCGCATCCTGCAGGCGTTGCGCAGCGCCAAGCCGGCGCAGCCCACCGCGTTCCAGCTACCACCCAATTACCAGCAACTTGTTCAATCACCGATCGTACGGAGCGGCGTTTCAATGAAGGATGTGCAGGGCCTGAGCACAGGCGACTTCAAGGGTTTCACCGCATGGAAAGTGGAAACCCCGTTCTCCACCGCTGCCATCAGCGTGTTCGGCGGGCAGCTGCTGTCCTTCGTGCCCAATGGCGGCCAGGAGGTGATGTGGCTTTCGCCCACCGCCAAGCAACCGCCCACACCCATCCGCGGTGGCGCGCCGGTGTGCTGGCCGTACTTCTCGCGCCAAGGGCAGGGCAATGACGTGCCTGCGCATGGTTTCGTACGCACCGTCGCCTGGCAGCTGCGCGACGCCCGCCGCGAAGCCGATGGCAGCGTGGTGCTGACTTTGGCACCGCCGCCGATGGAGAACCTGAGCCTGCGGCTGCAGATGGTGGTGCGCATCGGCCGTACCCTGGAGCAGGAGCTGATCACCGAGAACACCGGCAGCCAGCCGACCAGCTTCACCCAGGCCCTGCACAATTACTTCAATGTCAGCGATGCCTTGAAGGTGGATGTAGCCGGCTTGGACGGGCTCACCTATCTGGACAAGCTCGATAACGGCAACGCCTATGTGCAGAAAGGCGACTGGAACCTGCGTGACCCGCGTGATCCGGGCCGCAGCGACCGTCTCTACACCCAGGCCGGTGGCCACTACGTACTGCGCGACCCGGGTTTCAAGCGGGCCATCGACATCAGCACCAGCGGCAGCCGCACCGCCGTGGTCTGGAACGCAGGCGAAGCCGGAGCGGCGAAGATGGACGACATCGGCGCAGCGTGGCGCAACTACGTCTGCGTGGAGGCCGCCAACGCCGGACCGGATGTGATCGAGCTGGCCCCGGGTGGACGCCACACGCTCAAGCAGGTGTTCGAGGTCAAGCCGCTTTGATGCGTGGATGTTGCTTGTAAGACGTGTATGCGCGACTTGTAGTCGCGCCTCTTTCGCTGTCATGACGTCAGCAGTTGTCCCATCAAGGAAGAATCAATGCCGAATACACAGTGGTATTACACCGATGCGCAGCACGAGCGGCAGGGGCCGCTCGCCACCGCACAGATGAAGCAGCTGTTTGCCGCGGGTGGGCTGGCGCAGTCGGCGCTGGTATGGCGCGCAGGTATGCAGGAATGGCAGCCGCTGCAGGATTTCGCGCAGGAGCTGGCCTGGCCGGAGCCAGCGGAAGGCAGCCACGATGGCAGTAATCCGTATGCGGCACCGGTTGCCATTGTCGGCGAGCCGCTCGCGCTGATGGACGACAGGTTGAAGCCCTACGCCGATTTTGTCGGCAACAACTTCGACAAATACCGCAGGAAATGGCATCTGGATGGAAAGCATCCCAATGCCAAGGACACCTGGCATTGGCCGGCATTCTGCTTCGGTGTGATGTGGATGCTCTATCGCAAGATGTACGCGCTTGCCGTGCTGTGGGGCGGCGGATCCGTGCTGCTGGCAACCACGCTGCGCATCATGCGCATCCCGGATCTGGCGGCATGGGGCGTCACTATCGGTATTGCGGTTGCCGCAGGTGGTCTGGGTAACGCCTTTTACCTGAAACACACGCAGAAGCAGATCCAGCAGGCGACGTCAGCCAATACCGGAGGCGCTCACGCGTTGCGGGCGACGCTGCGCATGCGTGGCGGGACCAGCATTGCAGCCGTGGTGACCGGGGTATTCGTGATGGTCGTGATTAACGCGATGCTTGCGTACACGATTGCTTGAGCCGTCTCAGTGCGCACCTGCTCGGCAAACGCAGGCACGCATTGAACCCGGCGGGGAGCTCAGCGCAGCGGCGTGGGTCGGCGCAACACCAGCAGTGTGATCACACCGGCGACCAAGCCCCAGAACGCGGAACCGATGCCGGCCATCGACAGCCCCGACGCCGTTACCAGGAAGGTCACCAGTGCCGGCTCGCGTTCGGCCTCTTCCTTCAACGCCACGGCCAGGCTGTTGCCAATGGTGCCGAGCAGGGCGATACCGGCCAGCGTCGCGATCAACTCCTTGGGGAACGCGGCGAACACCGCCGCCACCGTAGCCCCGAACAAGCCGATCACGATATAGAACACGCCAGCACTCACCGCTGCCGTATAGCGTCGCGCCGGGTCCTCATGCACATCCCGGCCCATGCAGATCGCCGCGGTGATCGCGGCCAGGTTCAAGGCATAGCCACCGAACGGCGCCAAAGCGGTATTGACCACCCCTATCCAGCCGATCACCGGTGATATCGGCGCGTCATAGCCCGAGGCCTTCAACACCGCCACGCCTGGCACGTTCTGCGAAGCCATGGTGACAATGAACAAGGGCAGGGCGATGCCGAACAACGCCGCCCACGACAGCGTCGGCACGGTGAACACCGGCAACGCCATCTGCAGCTGCACCTGTTCCATATGCATCAGCCCCTTACCGCTGGCGATCGCCACACCCACCAGCAAGGTCGCGATCACTGCATAGCGTGGCAACCAGCGCCGCCCGATCAGATAGGTGGCAAACATCAGCAGCACCAGCAACGGCTGGGTATTCACCGATACAAAGACATCCAGGCCAAAGCGCAGCAGCACCCCGGCCAACATGCCCGAGGCCAACGACACCGGGATCCGACGCATCGCCTTCTCGAACACCCCCGAGAAACCGGCCACCGTGCCCAGCAACGCGGCCAGCACAAACGCACCGATCGCATCGGACAGCGGCAGCGTGGTCGCCCCGACCACCAGCATCGCAGCCCCCGGCGTGGACCAGGCCGTCACCACCGGCACGCGGTAGCGCAGCGACAGACCAATACAGGTCGCGCCCATGCCGATGCCCAGCGCCCACATCCATGACGCGATCTCGGCCTGACCGGCACCAACGGCCTGCGCCGCCTGGAACACGATCACCGCTGAACTGGCAAAGCCCACCAGCACCGTAATGAAGCCGGCAACCACAGCGGGCAACGAGAGATCACGAAAGAACGAACGCGAAACCGGATTGGTCATCTATATATAGGTGTGACGGATCAACCCGCATTGTGGCCCAGCAAGCAGACCAACAGGCCTCAGCAAAACCTGCCGAAGACAAAGCCACTCTCCCGCGTGCGGGAGGGGGGGGTGGGGTGAGGGCGGCTCTTGGCACTGAAAAGCGACCGCACCGTCTTGGCCAACGTGCCAACAAGCACCCGCAGCAAGTCGACAGGGCACACGCCCAAGCCTCTGATCCGCATATAAGGAAAGGGCAGACAGACCGGCAAAGAACGAAAGCACCTCCAAGCAGCCTCGGCACTTTGCCAACTCTGGCCCCAACCCCCAATCTGCCGCTCTGCAACAAAAAGTGATTGCGATTTTCACAAAGATGTCTAGAATCCACTTCCTCGCTTCACGGCGCCGATCACAGCAGTGACCGACACCAAGAAACGACGTCACCAACCTCGAAACAGGGTGTTGACGGAAACAAAAAGCCTGCCATAATAGGCGGCTCGCTTCGACGAAAAGCCTTCGGGCCAACGCTGAAGCCGCCAAGTCAACAACCTCTCAAAAAGGTGTTGACGAAGCAGAAAAGCCACCATATAATGGGCGGCTCGCTACGACGGAAACGTCGCGGCCTACGAAGAAGGCGCTGAGGCCTGATTCGAAGTTCTTTGACAGTATGCGCAGGTATCTTGTGAGGACGCCTGCAGGAATGGATGACTGTCCATCTTGCAGACGTTTAAT
>NZ_JBRREK010000081.1:0-12088 GCF_056760235.1 Stenotrophomonas sp. STEN018 | reverse complement strand
ATGCTCGGCAGGGGGCTTGCCCGGTAAAGGCTCTGCCGAGCATGGCTCGGCACTACAGGTGGGTTTTGCCGGTAAGGCCCCTGCCGAGCATGGCTCGGCACTACAGGTGGCTGGCATGGAAGGCTGTAAATCGGCTGTGGCCTTGGGTTTGTGGGCGTTCGCCCCGATAATGGCGGCATGGAAATCAAGTCCGACAACCCTGAACACGGCTTCCAGTTCCCCGGTACCTTTGAGCTCAGCGCCATGGGCGCAGCCAATATCGGTCTGGAAGCTGAACTGCCCAAGTTGCTGCAAAGCGCCGGTATCGAGGTGCTGGAAGAGCGCATCAGCTGGAAAGAATCCTCCAACGGCAAGTACGTTTCGGTGCGCATCGCCTTCAAGGCGGAGAGCCGTGAGCAGTACGACGCCGCCCACGCTGTGATGCGTGACCACCCGGAAGTGAAGTGGACGCTGTAACTGCCTGCGCGGTAGAAACGCCGCGCAAGGCGCCGCGTCCGGCATTGCTGCGGGACCTGGGCCGGCAGGGCTATGAGCCGGTCTGGCACGCCATGCAGCAGTTCACCGATACCCGTACCGACGACTCCGCCGACGAGCTGTGGGTGGTCGAGCATGATCCGGTGTTCACCCTGGGCCAGGCCGGCAAGCCCGAGCACGTGCTGGCGGCCGGCGATATCCCGGTGCTGCATGTGGACCGCGGCGGCCAGGTGACCTATCACGGGCCGGGCCAGCTTGTGGTCTACCCGCTGCTGGACCTGCGCCGGCTCGGCATTGGTGTGCGCGATTACGTGTGCCGGATCGAGCAGGCCATCATCGATACCTTGGACGAATGGAACATCGGTGCCGAACGCATGGACGGTGCGCCCGGTGTCTATGTGGGCGGCGCCAAGATCGCCGCACTCGGCATCCGTGTACGCCGTGGCTGCAGTTTCCACGGGCTGGCGTTCAATGTGTCGCTGGATCTTGAACCCTTCCACCGCATCAACCCCTGCGGCTATGCCGGGATGCAGGTGACCTCGGTGCTAGACTTGGGCGGTCCTTCGGGCATCGAAGCGGTCAAGTCGGTGCTGCTGTCCCATCTGGCCCAGCAGTTCGGCCTGGCCTTGCAGCCGACGCCCGAACTGCCCGATCTGACTACGCGGCTCTGAGACCGCTGATAACGCCATGACTGAAACCACCACGCGCTCCATTCCCCTGCAGGTCGTGCAGGGCGACATTCCGTCCGCGCCGTTGCAGGCCGGTGTCAAACAGCTTGGCGGTGACAAGATCAACCGCTCGCCGGTGCAGTTCGCCGACGCGCCGGTGCTGCGCAAGCCTTCCTGGATCCGCGTGCGCATTCCTTCGGGCAATGCCGTGGCCAACCTGAAGGCCAAGCTGCGCGAGAACCGTCTGGTGACGGTGTGCGAAGAAGCCAGCTGCCCGAACATCCACGAATGCTTCGGCCATGGCACCGCTACCTTCATGATCCTGGGCGAGGTCTGTACCCGTCGCTGCTCGTTCTGCGACGTGGCCCACGGCCGGCCCAAGCCGCCGGACGCCAACGAGCCGGCCAGCCTTGGCCAGACCGTGGCCGACATGGGCCTGAAGTACGTGGTGGTGACCAGCGTCGACCGCGATGACCTGCGTGACGGCGGTGCCCAGCACTTCGTCGACTGCATCACTGCCATTCGCGAAAAGTCGCCCAAGACCCGCATCGAAGTGCTGACCCCGGACTTCCGTGGCAAGGGCCGCATGGAGCGCGCGCTGGAAATCCTCGCGCAGAACCCGCCGGACGTGTTCAACCACAACATCGAAACCGTGCCGGACCTGTACCGCAACGTACGCCCGGGCGCGGACTACCAGTGGTCGCTGACCCTGCTGAAGAACTTCAAGGCACAGCACCCGAACGTGCCGACCAAGTCCGGCATCATGCTCGGCCTGGGCGAAACCTTCGAGCAGGTGCAGGCCACCCTGCGTGACCTGCGCGCGCATGATGTGGAAATGGTGACCATCGGCCAGTACCTGCAGCCGACCGCCCACCACCACCCGGTGCTGCGTTACTGGACGCCGGAGGAATACAAGGCGTTCGAGGATTACGGCTACGAACTGGGCTTCACCCACGTTGCCTCCGGCCCGATGGTGCGTTCGTCCTACCACGCCGACCAGCAGGCGGCCGGTGCCGGCGTCGCTGTCTGAACCACGCCCCAGCATCCCGCCGCGGCCAACGGCCGCAGGCGGGATCGCGTCAAATCCAGCGTCGCCACTGCAGTGATTCACAAACTGCTACGGACCGGCAGCTACTCTGCAGCTGAGCAAGGTGACAAGTGCCGAAACTTTCGGCACTGTCGGCATGTCGTACTTGCCCGCAGTCTCCCCACAACATTCGGTGCCACGAGTACTTTGATGAACTACCGAGTTCCCGTTTTCCTGCTGGCCCTCGCGCTGACCGCTCCCGCCGCCTTGCTGGCGCGCGCCGATACGGCCTTGCCTTCGGCAGCGACAATCGACCAGGCCACCACCTCCAAGCTGGTCTACGGCTTGTTGTCGGACAGCCGTTACGCCTACCGCCCGCGTCAGCTGGACGCGGCGACCTCGCAGGATGTGTTCAAGCGTTATCTGGAGTCGCTGGACAGCGGCAAGCAGTTCTTCACCAAGGAGGACGTGGATCGCTTTGCGCCGTTGGCGGCACAGACCGGTGAAGCCATCCGTTCCGGCGAGCTGGACCCGGCCTACCAGGTGTTCGCGGTCTACCGCCAGCGGGTGGGCGAGCGCGTGGCCTATGCCCGTCGCCTGCTCAAGCAGGAGCCGGATTTCACCGTTGAAGAACGCTTCAACTACGACCGCAAGGACGTGCCGTGGGCAACCAACGCCGAATTGGACGATCTGTGGCGCAAGTCGGTCAAGAACGACTGGCTGCGGCTGAAGCTGGCTGGCAAGCCGGCCGCTGATATCCGCAAGACCCTGGACAAGCGTTACGACACCCTGCTCAAGACCATCAATGAGCTCAAGGGCGATGACGTGTTCTCGTTCTACATGAACGCCTACACCAGCGCCGTCGACCCGCATACCGATTACTTCACCCCGCGCACGGCCGAGAACTTCAACCAGGCCATGTCGTTGTCGCTGGAAGGCATTGGTGCCCAGCTGCAGCGCCAGGACGACATGGTGGTGATCCGCGAAGTAGTGCCGGGTGGTCCGGTGGCGATGGACGGCACGCTCAAGGCCGGCGACCGCATCGTCGGCGTTGGCCAGGGCCGCTCCGGTCCGATTGAAGACGTGATCGGCTGGCGCATCGATGATGTGGTCGGCAAGATCCGCGGCGCCAAGGACACCCAGGTACGTCTGGAATACATCCCGGCCGCCGAAGGCGTGGACGGCAAGCACCGCATGCTGACCCTGACCCGGCAGAAGATCCGTCTGTCCGAGCAGGCTGCCAAGGGCGAGACCATCGCCATCCCGGCCGCCGCTGGCGAACCGCAGCGCCGCATCGGTGTGGTCAAGCTGCCGACGTTCTACCAGGACTTTGAAGGCCGCCGCCGCAATGCCGCCGACTATGCCTCCGCCACCCGCGACGTGGCCAAGCTGCTGGCCGGCTTCAAGGCCGACAAGCTGGACGGCGTGGTGCTGGACCTGCGCAACAACGGCGGTGGTTCGCTGGATGAAGCCATCGAACTGACCGGCCTGTTCATCGAGCAGGGCCCGGTGGTGCAGGTGCGTGAATCCGGCGGTCGCGTCACCGTCAACAGCGACCGCAACCCGGCCGTGGCTTGGGACGGTCCGCTGGCGGTGTTGATCAACCGTGGTTCGGCCTCGGCCTCGGAGATTTTTGCCGGTGCCATCCAGGACTACGGTCGTGGCCTGGTGATCGGTGAAACCACCTTCGGCAAGGGCACCGTGCAGAACGTGGTGCCGCTGGACCGTTGGCCGGCCAGTGAGAAGGAACGCTTTGGCCAGGTCAAGCTGACCATCGCCCAGTTCTTCCGCGTCAGCGGCTCCAGCACCCAGCACAAGGGTGTGGTGCCGGACCTGGCCTTCCCGGCCAGCGTCGATGCCAGCGAGTTTGGTGAGAGCACCTACGACAACGCGCTGCCGTGGACCCGCATCGCTGCCGTGCCGCACACCCAGTACGGCAACTTCGCGCCGATCGTGCCGCGTCTGGAAACCCTGCACGCCACGCGTATCCGTGCCGACCGCGAGTTCCAGTGGTGGGAAGAAGACGTGCAGCAGTTCCGCACCGAGGCCGCCAAGAAGTACGTTTCGCTCAACGAAGCCGAGCGCCGTGCCGAGCGCGACAAGCAGGAAGCACAGCGCAAGCAGCGCCAGCAGATCCGCAAGGAACTGGGCCTGCCGCTGGACCCGCTGGCCGAGGACAGCACCGATGACGGCCTGACCGGCAATGAGCGTGACATCGTCAAGGATGCCGCCCGCGAGAAGGCTGCCGAGAAGCGTCCGGATCCGCTGTTGAAGGAATCGGCCTCGATCCTCGCCGATGCCTTGAATGTGCTGGAAAAGGACCGTCCGCTGTCGGCACAGGTATTGCCGCAGTCCACCGGTCCGGGCCGCTGGGCCGACTGAGGAAGTACCACGCTGCGCACAGCCGAGCTGAGCGCAGCGACAACCGCTTCTGCAAGCTTTAAACGCCGTCAACGTAGCCCTACGTTGGCGGCGTTATGCTGTGGGCCTTCGCTGACTGTGGAGGTGCCCATGCGCCGACATCTGCTGCATGCGCTGGCCGCCGTGAGCCTGCTGCTCACCGCTTGCGGCGGCAAGGCCGTCAACAGCACCTTGCTGCGCGAATCCTTCGATTCGGGCGACACCTATACGCGCAGTGTCGATGCCACACCGGCGCAGGCCTGCGAGGCTGCGCGCCGTGCCTTGCTTGGCCAGGGCTATGCGATCACCCGCGCCGATGCCAGCAATGTGGAAGGCAACAAAAACTTCCAACCCAAGGATGAGGTGCACGAGCAACTGGTGTTGCGTGTTTCCTGTGCCGCGCAGGGCGTTGGCAAGGCACAGGTGTTTGTCAGCGCGGTGCAGGACCGCTATGCCTTGAAGAAGTCGCCGACCTCGGCCAGCGTTGGCGTCGGTGCCCTGGGCTCGGTATCGCTGCCGTTTGGCAGCAATGATGACTCGCTGGTGCGGGTCGCCAGCAGCACCGTGCAGGACGCGCAGTTCTACCGCAATTTCTTCGGCCGCCTGCAGTACTACGTGGAGCAGGCGGCGCCGCCGGTTCCGGCGGAGCCGGCGCGATGAGGTTTGGCTGGCGCGCTACGCAGCGGGCTGGCCGATCGACCCTGTTGCTATGCGTGTTGGCGCTGACGCCGCTGCTGGCTGAAGCGGGTTGCAACATGGCCTTGCTGCAGCAGCTGGGTTGGCAACTGAGTGAGAGCGGGCAGCAGGCGCCGCGGATAGCGGCCGGCGATCCGTGCCGGCGTGCATCGCTGGCCGATGCGCAGGCACACGGTGATCTGCAGCTGCAGCTGCCAAGCGGCTATGACATCGCACAGCGCGAGCAGCTGGCCGCGCAGCTACTGCAGCAGCCGGCCAGCATCTGCGCCTATGCCTTCAAGCTCGGCGATGCGGTGCGTACGGCCAGCACTCGTCTGCAGGAGAACACTGGCTATCGGTTCTCGGCTTTGCAGCTGGGTTGGATTGGTTTCGGTATGCGTGGCGCGGCAGCGCAGGGGTGGCAAGGTTTTCGCAGCTTCGGTCGCGGTTATGCCCCCTCGGCGCGCAATTCGGTGGCACTGGAGGCGTTCTACACCGGGCGGGTGCGCTCCGAGTGCGGGGTAGGGCGGCAGGTAGGACAGTTGGCGACGATCCGTGAGCTGTTCGGCGATGCCGCCTTCGATACTGCGTTCACACCCGGCGAACTGTCCATCGGTACCTTCCTGAGCCTGCATGACACCCCGAGCATCCTGCTCGGAAGCAGTGCCGGTGAGTTGTTCGCCGACGGCAAGGCGGCACGGACGTCTGCGCTGGGCCGGCAGGCGTTCATGGGCGTGCCGGGTTACATCGTGCATGCCTTCGATGCCGCGTACCTGGACGACATCAACAACCAGGCTGAGAATTTCGTCATCACCGATATCAGTGCAGCGGCGGCGCAGTCCTTGGCAATGCATGATGGCTTTGCCCATTACGACGCGCTCAATAAACATCTATGGGAGCTTGCCCAGCAGCTGCCGGGCAGCGGCGGGCGACGCTTCGAGCGGCTGCTGTACCTGCGTGATCAAAAGCTGCGCTCGGCGTTGCCCGAAGCACAGCAGCGGGTGCTGTTGCAGATGGATGCTGTTCTTGCTGATCCGGTATACAGCGAGCTGATGCTGTACGTGCACCGCCAGGGCGTGCGCCCACTCGGTTATCACATCGCGCGCTTGCTGGACCGTAATCCACGTACTCCGTTTGTCATCGAACTGGTACTGCACAATCTGCACACCACGATTTATCAGCGCTGGTTGCAGGCCCGTCTGCGGGCCTGTCAGGCAGGATCTTTACTACCGTAGGAGGAGCTTCAGCATGGAATTGGGAATGATCGGGCTGGGTCGCATGGGCGCCAACATGGCGCAGCGTCTGCAGCGTGCGGGGATTGCCGTCACCGGCTTTGATCCGGGGCAGCAGGCGCGGGCGCAGGTGGCCGAGCACGGTATTGCTACCGTGGACGCCCTGCAGGCGCTGGTACAGGCACTGCCGGCGCCGCGCGCGCTGTGGTTGATGGTGCCGTCCAAGGTGGTCGATGCCACCCTGGACAGTCTGTTGCCGCTGCTGTCAGCTGGTGACGTGGTGATCGACGGCGGCAACTCCTGGTACAAGGAGTCGCAGCAGCGCGCCGCACGCTGTACTGCAGCCGGAGTCGCGTTTGTCGATTGCGGCACCAGCGGTGGCGTGTGGGGGCTGCAGGAGGGTTACTGCCTGATGATCGGTGGCGAAGCCGGGGTGGTGGCGCGGTTGTCGCCGCTGTTCAAGGCGTTGGCGCCGGCGGCTGACCGCGGCTGGGCGCATGTCGGCCCGGTCGGTGCCGGGCACTTCAGCAAGATGGTCCATAACGGCATCGAGTACGGAATGATGCAGGCCTATGCAGAGGGCTTCGCGCTGATGGAAAAAAAATCCGAGTTCGAGCTGGATGTGGGCAAAGTGGCCGAGGTCTGGCGGCATGGCAGCGTGGTGCGCTCGTGGTTGCTGGACCTCAGTGCGGACGCGCTGCAGAAAAACCCTGCGCTGGATGGCATAGCACCGTATGTGGAGGACTCCGGCGAGGGTCGCTGGACCGTGGCCGAGGCCATCGAGCTGGATGTGCCGGCGCCGGTGATCACCTTGTCACTGCTGGAGCGGCTGCGCTCGCGGCAGGCAAATTCGTTCAGCGACCGCATGCTGGCGGCGATGCGCAATGAGTTCGGCGGGCATGCGATCAAGCCCGCTGGCGAGGCCGGCTGAGTCTTTCGGCCTTCGTTCACAGGTCCTGTTAATAGGGAGTGCACGGGTACACGTATTCGTGCAATCCTTGGCCGACAGTCAGCGATGCTGTCGTGCTGGTCACGCCGCCATCGATTGACTCCGGATCGACATTGTCGATGAACTCCGGGCCGTCGCGACATGCGCCGGTCCGTCAGCACGCAGGGGAAGCGATGGCGGCACGATTGACCGACGATGACTGGAGTCGCTGGCGCCTGTTCGGGCTGGGGCTGGCAGCGTTGTTGATCATCGTGGTGCCGGCCTTGACCCTGCAGCGGCTTACCAGCGACAGCGTCCACGCGGCCAACTGGGTAGCCCATACCCAGGCGGTGGGCGCGCGTCTGTACAACCTGCAGGCCGATATCCGCGATGTGGAGTCGGCGGCGCTGACCCTGTCCAAGGGCATCGATTCAACGGCATTGCAGGAGCGCCTGCATACCGCCGACCGCATTGGCGTCAATCTCAGCGAGCTGGCGCAGCTGGTCCGTGACAGCCCTGAGCAACTGGTGCGTATCGGCAAGATGGAGTCGATGCTGGAGCGGCGCATGGCCTTGGCCAAGGAAATCGCCGCAAGTACCGACTCGCCCCGGCAGCGCGAGCTGATCGAGGAAATGACCTTCCAATACCCGATCCGGCAACTGGTGCAGGAGCTGCAGCAGCATGAGGATGCGCTGTTGGTCGAACGTGCCGCACTGGCACAGCGCCAGCAGCAGCTGGCATCGATGGTTACCTGGACTGCGCTGGCGGTGCAGTTGCTGCTGCTGGGCCTGGTGCTATGGCTGCTGCAGCGGCAGATTGGTCGCCGCGCCGATATCGAGCTCCGCCTCAGCAAGGCCAGCGCCCGCGCCAATGCGGTGCTGCAGACGGTGCGCGAGCCCATCGTGCTGCTCGACAACAAGCTGCGGGTAGTACTGCACAACACTGCATTCACCGAGCTGTATGGCGTTGACGATGCCGATATCAGCCTGCGCCAGCTGCAGGACATCGGTGATGGTGCGTGGGAGGACCCGCTGGTGCGCCAGCGCCTTGCCGATGTATTGCTGCGCGGGCGCGAGCTGTGGGATTTCGAACACCAGCAACGCAGCGTGGATGGCATGCATCGCACCATGCTGATCAATGCCCGGCGCATGGCCTTGCCGGATGCCGAGGATGATGTGGTGTTGATGACGATCAGCGATGTCACCGTGCAGCGCGCCGTGCAGCAACACGTGGAGGAGCTCAATCATCAGCTTGAGGGCAAGGTCGAGCAGATGGCCGACGTCAACCGTGAGCTGGAAGCCTTCAGCTATTCGGTCTCGCACGATCTGCGTGCGCCGCTGCGGCACGTGGCTGGCTTCTCCGACAAGTTGAAACGGCACCTTGGCGAGGCGATCGACGGCAAGACCCAGCATTACCTTGACGTGATCAGCGGCTCGGCGCAGCTGATGGCGGCCTTGATCGATGATCTGCTGGTCTACTCGCGACTGGGACGTGGCGCGATGCGTCTGCAGCGGGTGGACATGCAGTCGCTGGTGGCCGATACCCGCGCCCTGCTGGATTCCAATCTGAAGAGCGAGGCCGGCGCCGATGGCAAGCCGCGCGAGGTGGAATGGAAGATCGGCAGGCTGCCGGTGTTGATCGGCGACGAGAACATGCTGCGCCAGGTATGGCTGAATCTGCTCGGCAACGCGGTCAAGTACACCGCGGCGCGCGACAAGGCGGTGATCGAGGTCAGCGCCAAGCAGCTGGCGGACGGCAGCCATCAGTTCAGTGTCAGCGACAACGGCGCTGGTTTCGACATGCAATACGCCAGCAAGTTGTTCGGTGTGTTCCAGCGCCTGCACAAGGCCTCGGAATACCCCGGCACCGGCATTGGCCTGGCCAGCGTACGCCGCGTGCTGACCCGGCACGGCGGCCGCATCTGGGCCGACGCCCAGGTGGATCAAGGCGCCACTTTCAGTTTCGTTCTTCCCCAGGCAACCGAAGCATCCAACAAGGACACCGTGGAATGAGTCCCCTGCGCACCATCCTGATTGCCGAAGACAGCGGAGCCGATGCCGAGATGGCGATCGACGCGCTGCGTGATGCCTCCCTGGCCAACCCCATCGTGCATGTCGAAGACGGGGTTGAAGCAATGGACTTCCTGCTCAGGCGCGGCGCTTTTGCCCAACGTGAGGAGGGCCTGCCGGCGGTGCTGCTGCTGGATATCAAGATGCCGCGCATGGATGGCCTTGAAGTATTGCGGCTGATCCGCGCCGATGAGGATCTCAAGCGCTTGCCGGTGGTGATCCTGTCGTCTTCGCGCGAGGAAAGCGATCTGGCCCGCAGTTGGGATCTTGGCGTCAACGCCTATGTGGTCAAGCCGGTGGACATCGACCAGTTCTTCCAGGCAGTGCGGACGATCGGGACCTTCTGGGCGTTGATCAACCAGGCACCAGAGCACGAGTAAACACAGATGCCGAATCAGGGAGCGCCATTGGGGCCGTTGCGAATCCTGCTGGTGGAGGATTCGCCCGAAGATGCCGAGTTGGTCGTCGATCAGTTGCTCGAGGCCGGTCTGCAGATCGAGTTCGAGCGTGTCGACAACGAGCCGGCGATGCGCGACGCCTTGGCCGAAGGCATGCCGGATATGGTGCTGTCAGACCTGAGCATGCCGGGTTTCTCCGGCTACCAGGCGCTGCAGATCCTGCGTGAGATGCACCCCAGGGTTCCCTTCATTTTCGTCTCCGGCACCATGGGTGAAGAGACCGCGGTGGAAGCGCTGCAGCAAGGCGCCAACGACTACATCATCAAGCACCAGCCGGCCCGGCTGCCGTCGGCGGTGGCACGCCTGGTGCGCGAGACCCGCAGCGAGCGCGAGCGGCTGCGGGTGGAAGATGAGTTGATGCGCGCGCAGCGACTGGAGAGCCTGGCCTTGCTCGCCGCCGGGCTCAGCCATGACCTGCGCAACATCCTGCAACCGCTGCTGATCATTCCTGACCTGATCCGTGATCGTAGCGATGACCCCAAGATCATCCGCTTGGCCGATGTCATCGCCGAATGCGGACGCCGCGGTCATGAGATGGTCGAGTCGATGCTGTCCTTCGTGCGCGGCTCACGCCAACCCAGCGAGCGGATCGTATTGCAGCGCCTGTTCCAGGCGGTGGGCATGCTGCTCAAGAGCAGCCTGCCGCGTAATGCCGAGCTGCACCTGGAAGTGTCCGACGATCGCATGGCGATCGAGGCGAACTACACCGAGCTGCAGCAGGTACTGCTGAATCTTGCGCTCAATGCCATCCAGGCCATGCCCGATGGTGGCAGCTTGAGTCTGATCGCCGAGCGTGTCGCTGGCGAAGAGGGCATGGTGCGCATCCGCGTCAGCGATGACGGCATCGGTATGGATGCAAGCACGGTGCAGCGCTTGTTCACCCCATTTTTCACCACCAAGGCCGACGGCACCGGCCTGGGTCTGGTGTCCTGCCATCGCATCGTCGAAAGCATTGGTGGGCAGATCCAGGTGCAGAGCGAGCTGGGCGAGGGCACCACCTTCGAGCTGCTGTTGCCGATGTGCGAAAGCGCCGGCAGCGAGGATGCCGAGCCGCTGGAGAGAACCCGTGTCGGCCATGGTGAGCGCCTGCTGGTGGTTGATGACGAGGCCACGCGTTTGTCGCTGCTGGGCAATGCGCTGTCCAGCCAGGGCTATCGCATGCGCCTGGCCAGCGATGGCGCGGTAGCGATGCGGCACCTGCAGGAGGCGGGGCTGCCGGATGTGGTGCTGGTCGACAGTGGCATTCCTTTGCTTTCGGCCGGGCAACTGCTGGCGGAGATGCAGGCGATGGGCTATCGCGGTCCGGCGATCGTGCTGGAAGACGCCAACGCGCCGGCCTTCGCCGATGGTGAGGCGCCGTCGGGGATCAGCGTACATGTGCTGCCCAAGCCGCTGGAGATGCAGCGGGTATTCCGGGCGGTAGCCGACGCACTGGGTGTGGGCTGATGCAACCCGGTTGGCATATGCGGGCTGGCGATAGCTGGCCTATCATGTGCGCCCCCTCCTACGATGCGGTGCTCAAGCTCGTCCATCGTGGCGCGGGCGGGCCCGCAGGCAAACCAACTCATGACCACCGTGCTCCTCAGCTTGGGCAGCAACCTGCAACCGCAGCATTACCTGCAAGCGGCCGTTGCCGTATTGCGCGAACGTTTTGGCACGATCAGCGTCTCCCCGGCGTACCGCACCCCGGCAGTGGGTTTTGACGGCCCGGACTTTCTCAACAACGCGGTGATGCTGGACACCGACCTGCCGCTGGGCGAGTTGGACGATTGGCTGCACGCGGTGGAGGACGCGCATGGCCGCGACCGTTCCGGCCCGCGTTTCAGCGACCGTACCCTGGATATCGACGTGGTGTATTACGGCGACCTGGTGGTCGAAGGCCCGGGCCATCTGCGCATCCCGCGCCCTGAGTTGAAGCACGCCTTCGTGCTCAAGCCGCTGGCCGACATCGCCCCGGATTTCATCGACCCGGTACGCGGCCTGAGCCTGCAGCATATGTGGCAGCAGCACCCGCAGTACGGGCAGGCGTTCGATACGGTGGAGTTGTAACGCGGCACCTGTAGTGGGGGGGGGGGGGGGGGGGGGGGGGGCCCGGGCGCGCCCGGGCGACGGCCCGCGGCGCCGAGCCCACGGCCACCGCCCCGGACCGCCCGAGCG
>NZ_JBRREK010000080.1:0-12089 GCF_056760235.1 Stenotrophomonas sp. STEN018 | reverse complement strand
CCCCGCTAAGCAAGCACCGTATCAGCGCGGACGGATGCCGAGGACTCCAGCACCAGCAGCTTCGGGGCTTACGCCGCTCCTACAAACAGCCACGGGCAGCACTGCGCCGCGCCAAGGCGTAAAATGGTGGGCTGAACCCCCGCCAGCCTTCAGCAAGCGAGCAAGCCCGTGACATCGATCAAGCAGGAAGACCTCATCCAGTCCGTCGCCGACGCACTGCAGTACATCTCGTACTACCACCCGGTCGACTACATCAAGAACCTCTCCGCCGCCTATGAGCGCGAAGAGTCGCCGGCGGCCAAAGAGGCCATCGCGCAGATCCTGATCAACTCGCGCATGTGCGCCGAAGGCCACCGCCCGATCTGCCAGGACACCGGCATCGTCACCGTGTTCCTGGAAATCGGCATGAACGTGCGCTGGGACGACGCCACCATGGGCGTCGAGGACATGGCCAATGAGGGCATCCGCCGTGCCTACGCCTACCCGGACAACAAGCTGCGCGCCTCGGTGCTGGCTGACCCGGCTGGCAAGCGCACCAATACCAAGGACAACACCCCGGGTGTGGTCAACGTAAAGGTCGTGCCGGGCAATACCGTCGATGTGATCGTCGCCGCCAAGGGTGGCGGTTCGGAAGCCAAGAGCAAGTTCGCCATGCTCAATCCGTCCGATTCGATCGTCGATTGGGTGCTCAAGACTGTGCCGACCATGGGCGCTGGCTGGTGCCCGCCGGGCATGCTCGGTATCGGCATCGGTGGCACCGCCGAGAAGGCGATGCTGCTGGCCAAGGAATCGCTGATGGAGCCGATCGACATCGCCGATCTGCAGGCCCGTGGTGCCTCCAACCGTGCCGAAGAGCTGCGTCTGGAGCTGTACGAGAAGGTCAATGCGCTGGGTATCGGTGCACAGGGCCTGGGTGGCCTGACCACGGTGCTGGACATCAAGGTCAAGGATTTCCCGACCCACGCCGCCAACTTGCCGGTGGCGATGATCCCGAACTGTGCTGCCACTCGCCACGCGCACTTCACCTTGGACGGCAGCGGCCCGGTGATGCTGGACCCGCCGTCGCTGGAAGATTGGCCCAAGCTGACCTACGACTCGTCCAAGGGCACCCGCGTCGATCTGGACAACATCACCCCGGAAGAAGTAGCTGCATGGAAGCCGGGCCAGACTCTGCTGCTCAACGGCAAGCTGCTTACCGGCCGCGACGCCGCGCACAAGCGCATGGTCGAGATGCTCAACAAGGGTGAGCAGCTGCCGGTGGACCTGAAGGGCCGCTTCATCTATTACGTCGGACCGGTTGATCCGGTGCGTGACGAAGTGGTGGGCCCGGCGGGCCCGACCACGGCGACCCGTATGGACAAGTTCACCCGCCAGATCCTGGAGCAGACCGGCCTGTTGGGCATGGTCGGCAAGGCTGAGCGCGGCCCGGCGGCGATCGAGGCGATCCGTGACAACAAGTCGGCCTACCTGATGGCCGTTGGTGGCTCGGCCTATCTGGTGTCCAAGGCGATCAAGGCTTCCAAGGTGGTTGGCTTCGCTGACCTGGGTATGGAAGCCATCTACGAGTTCACCGTGCAGGATATGCCGGTGACCGTGGCGGTCGACTCCACCGGTGAATCGGTGCACAAGACTGGTCCGCGCGAATGGCAGGCACGCATTGGCAAGATTCCGGTGATCGTCGAGTAATCGACACCTGTCACTGGTGATGCAACGACGGCCCGGGCTATGCTCGGGCCGTCGTCGTTTGCAGGGATGGTTCGATGCGCAGATTTCTATGGATGCTTGCTTCAGTAGTGTTGTCGTTGCTTGCAGGCTGCGCGAGCGGCGGTGGAGGCTGGGGTGATGCGCCGCGTAATGACCCCGCGGCCTGCGTCAGTTATTGCCAAAACGCTTACAAGCTCTGTAGCGCCAACCCGAGCAGCTACGGCGACTGCGGTGAAGCGAACCGCAGCAACCAATGCGACAAGATCACCAACCCGGAACTGCGCGGCGCCTGCCAGACCTCGCAGGCGTTCTGCCAGAACCGGTCGGCTGCGTCGGTGTGCGGCGAGCGCTTGAACAGCTGCATGAACAGCTGCAACTGAATCCGCCGCTAGCTGCAGCTTCTGCTCCCTCCCTTTGCCGCAGGCAAGGGGAGGGTTGGGGAGGGGGGCTCTAGGCTCGAGCTGTCGCGATTGCTGTGGATATACCAGCTTCGCGGCTTACGTCGCTCCTACTACTACCACCGTGCCGAAGGGGCGCAGCGAAGTCCTCTGCCGAGCATGGCTCGGCACTACGCCCTCCCTTTGCCCGTAGGCAAGGGGGAGGGTTGGGGAGGGGTGCTCTAGGCTCGAGCTGTCGCGATTGCCGTGGATTTACCAGCTTCGCGGCTTACGCCGCTCCTACAACTACCACCGTGCCGATGGGGCGCAGCGAAGTCCCCTGCCGAGCATGGCTCGGCACTACGCCCTCCCTTTGCCGCAGGCAAGGGGAGGGTTGGGGAGGGGTGCTTTGTGCTGTTGCGGAGGCGACATCTGCTTCGCGGCTTATGCCGCTCCCACAAGCCGGGCGCCTTGCTTGGCTAGAATGTGATTTTCCAGCCGGGAACTCAGCGCATGTCAGTTGTTCTGTACGGATCGCAAAGCACTGCTTCGTTGGTGGTGCATTGGTTGTTGCTTGAACTCGACGTTGAGCACGAACTGCGCCAGCTGGATTTTGAACGCGGTGAGCAGAAGTCAGCGGAGTTTCTTGCGATCAATCCTGCCGGTCGTGTGCCCGCGCTGATCATCGATGGGCAGGTGCTGACCGAGTCCGCCGCCATTGCCATGCAGTTGGCCGATCTGCATCCGCAGGCAGGTTTGGCGCCTGCGCCTGGTACGGCGGCGCGCGGCGACTACTACCGTTGGATGTGCTTCTGCGTGTACACCTTGATGCCGGCCTACCGCGCCTGGTTCTATCCGCAGGAGCCGGCGGGAGAATCGAATGCGGAGGAGGTGAAAGTGCGTGCCAGAGCGCAGTTGGAGGCAGCCTGGCAGCAGATGGCTGATCACCTGGCTGCGCAGGGTCCTTACGTTCTGGGCGAGCAGCTGAGCGTCGTCGATTTCGTGTTGACCATGCTGATGCGCTGGAGCCGCAATATGCCGCGGCCTACCGACAGCTGGCCGGAGCTGGCTGCGCATGCGGCGCGGATGAAGGCGCGGCCGGCGTTTGCTGAGGTTTATCGGCGTGAGGGGATCAGTGATTGGTTGTGAGCGTGGTTGTGCGGTGACATTGGTGGCTTCGCGGCTGACGCCGCTCCCACAAAAACTGGGCGCGCCTGTTTCAATCGACGTGGTCGTCGAACTTGCGCCCGCCCTGGAATGGCATCAGGTGCTGCTTGATGATGCCGTTGGGCACCGTCTCCAGCTTCATCACGCCGTATTCCTGCGGCCATTGGGCTTGATCGCGCGGTAGCTTGAAGGTGCCCATCAACATGTCCACCAGCGGCAGGTGGATGGCGTAATTGACGTCCACATACTCCTGCTGCCGGGCGTGGTGCCAGTGGTGGTAGCGCGGCAGTACCAGCAGGTATTCCAGCCAGCCAAAGCGAATGCCGAGATTGGCGTGTGCCAGCACTGCCTGCAGGCCGACCAGGATCACGTAGGCATTCACCGCCGAAGTCGAGAAGCCGAGGATCAGCAGCGGCAGAAGTACCGCGCTGCGGGTCAGTACGATCTCGACAAAATGCACCCGCGAGCCGGCCAGCCAATCCATGTGCCGGCTGGAGTGGTGCACGGCGTGGAAGCGCCAGAGCCAGGGGATGTTGTGATACGCGCGGTGCAACAGGGCCTGCGCCATGTCGGCGACAAAGACCGCGATCAGGAACTGCGCCCACACCGGCAATGACTGGATCGCTGCTTTCAACGACGGGAAGGCAGCCAGCCCGGCGATGGTCGAAGTGGAGGCGGTGACCAGAATGAGGATGAACTGCACCAGCACGTGGCTCATGAAGAAATACGCCACATCGGTGCGCCAGCCTGGACGCAGTGGCGAGAGCTCGCGTTTGCCCAGGTAGCGCTCCAGTGGCACGAACACCAGCGCTGAGAAAAACAGCGACAGCACGAACCAATCCAGCCCCAGCGAGTAAGGGGTCTTGCCGATGGCATCGAACTGCACGTTGGTGCCGCCCAGCAGTACCGCCACGGTTGCCGTGCCCACACCCAGGGTGGCGATACGCTTGTTGCGATCGCGCAGGATCGCAACCGTGCCCATGATGAAAGCCGCTGCCAAACCCACCAGCAGCAGATGGCGGGCAAACTGTTCGTTGTAGACCGCGCGGAACTCGCGGCTGGTGAGCAGTTCGGGGAAGTGGAAGCAGGCGACCGCCAGCAGGCTCAACACGCCGAGCAATGCGGAGCCATAGGCGAAGAATGAGCGGCGGGTACGGGCCATTGCGGACTTCCTGTCTCTGATCGGGCGATTCTGCCTGTGTCTGCTGAACGGGGGAAGTGGTACGGGAGCCGGGGACGGCCTGCTTCACGCTGGCTGTGCAGGTATGCCGGTAGCTTGATGTGAATCAAGCGCGGCCACGCCATGTGCTTGTAGGCTGGCCTTTCCGGGAATGATCTGGGGTGGATGGATGAGCGGATTGACGGTTCCGGTGAGTGCGGCTGATCACATCCAGGGCGATCTGGATGCTGCGGTCGTATTGGTTGAATACGCGGACTACCAGTGCCCGTATTGCGGCGAGGCGTTCTCTTTGGTCAAGCGCCTGCAGCAGCGCTTTGGCGATGGGCTGTGCCTGGTGTTCCGCAACTTCCCGCTGGTGCAGGCGCACCCACAGGCGTTGCCTGCGGCGATCACCGCCGAGTACGCCGCCGCCCACGGTAAATTCTGGGAGGCGCATGACGCCTTGTTCCGCAGCCAGCAGCAGCTGGGCGAGGTGGTCTACCGCGAGTTGATGCGTGAGTTGGGCTTGCCCGAGGAAGGCTTGGCCGCAGCAATGGATGACAACAACCATCTGCTGCGCATCCAGCGTGATATCGAAAGTGGCATGCGCAGCGGCGTCACCGGTACGCCGGCTTTTTTCATCAATGGCGAATTGTTCCAGCCCAGGCATAGCTTCGAAGAGCTCTACGACGCCATCGTCCAGGCCAGCGCCAAGAACAACTGAGCCTGCCTGGCGCACGCCACTGCGGCACCAGAGCAGGTGCTGCAGATAACGCGCCTCAGCCGATCAGGCTGAGCACGGTTTCCGGTGGGCGGCACAAGGCAGTGCCTTTGGCGGTACGCACGATGGGGCGGTTGATCAGGGTTGGGTGCTGGCTCATCGCGTCGATGAGTGCGGTCTCGTCATCGAGTTTGGCGGCCAATCCCAGTTCGGTGTAGGCCGCTTCCTTGCTGCGCAGCAGGTCGCGGGCCGGCATGCCCATGGCATCCAGTAGCGTGCGCAGCTGTGTGGCCGAAGGCGGGTGGTCGAGGTAGTTGATCACCTCGACGTCGACACCAGCCTCCTGCAACAGCGCCAGCGCGCCGCGTGAGTTGGAGCAGCGGTTGTTGTGCCAGATGGTCGCTTTCATTGCTTAGAACCACTCCAGCAGCGACACGCCAACGCCGATGTACGTCGCCCGGTGGTTGTAGTCGATCATGCTCTCGCCGTAGCCATCAAAGACCTGCACATGGCCGCGCAGCAGCTTGTTGATCGGGAAGCCGTAATCCATCTGCAGCGAACCATGCGAACGGTCGCCGCTGCGCAGTGAGTGGCGGCCGGTGATGGCCAGCTCGTGCCCATTGCGGTTGTAGACCAGGGTGGCGTCGCCACGGCCCATGTAGTCCTCTATGTCCGGATTGTTGTCGTCGCGGCGGCCTTCCGGAATGCGGTACCAGGGGCGCAGCATGATGGCCCAGTTCTCACGGTCCAGGCCGACATTCATCACCACCCGGTTCCAGCTGCGCGAAAGTGGATCGCTGCGGCCGTTGGACTGATGGTTGAGGCTGAAGCCGGTCATGCGTCCGTTCCAGCCGAACAGCGAGTAGCCGTTGCGGAAGGTCAACATCACTTCCGGCTCGTAGTTGGTCTCGCGGAACGGGCGCGACAGTTCGCTGTTATAGGCTTGCCAGCGCGAGCTCTGGGTATAGCCGACCCAGATGTCGCCGTTGTCGCCAAACAGGTTCTCGGTGACCTTGGTCTTGAAACTGAGTTGGAATTTCAGCTCGGTGCTGTCCAGTTCCTCAGCCTGGGTGACGGTGTTGTTGGGATTGGGCGAGTGCGGCATCTCGTTGGGCTTGCTGCTCCAGAATGCCGGCAGCAGATAGACAGGCTTGTAGGCGCGCAGCTGGAACAAGCCCAGCTTGGAGTCCTTGGCCAGCTCCCAGCGGCTGTCCAGCAAGGAACCGCGGCCGGCATTGGCGGCCGCGGAGTCCAGTTCGTCATGCGCGAAAAGCTCGTTGCGCCGCGGCAGCGGCTCGTCCAGCTCCTTGGCGGTGGCCTTGGCCTCCTTGCGCGCCTGCAGAGCAGCGGCCGCCGCGGCATCGGCTGCGCGGGTGTCGGTGGCGGTGCGGCCTAGCGCGTTGTCGTAGCAGGCCAGGCGGGTGGCATCGGTCTCAAGCGCGAAGCAGGCCTGCGGTGAGGCGGGCGTCGGCATCGATTCCTGCGCAACAGCCGAAGCGCTGGCGCCACTCAGGATGAGCAGCAGGGCATGGGGGAGGGCTTGTGTTCGCATGGGTTCCATCCGGTCGCTGTGGGGTGGCCGGGCCGGGGCAATCGAGGGCATTGCGCGCCGGCAGCTGTGGCAAGGTAGGGATTGTCGGTGATTCCCGGGTCGAGGTGGCGTTACGACGGCCCTCAGAAGAACCAGGCAATGGCGAACACGCCGATCATGGCGACCGCCAGGCCCAGCTTGAGTGCGACCCCGAGGACGATGCCCAGCCAGGTGCCGAGGCCGACCTTGGTGGCCTGGCCGAGTTGGCGACCATGCAGGTATTCGCCGCCCAGCGCGCCAAGAAACGGGCCTACAAACAGCCCGATAGGCATGAAGAACAGGCCGACCACCGTGCCGATCGCCGAGCCGATCAGGGCCAGCTTGCTGGCGCCCACCTTCTTGGCACCGGCGATGGTGCAGATAACGTCCACGATGATCGAGATGACGGTCAGTACGCCCAATACCAGCAGTGGCAGCCAGCCCACCCGGTCGAATCCATCGCCCCAGGCCGCCAGCAGCAGGCCGACGAATACCAGCGGCACCCCCGGCAGCGCGGGCAGGATGATGCCGGCGATACCGACCAGGACCAGCAGTGCGCCGACCAGATAGAAGATGAATGAATAGTCCATGTGTACTCTGAAGGGGGTCGGATAGGGGTTGACTTTAATGCATGTGCCGGTGTTGCAATTTCGTTTGCCCCGAGTTAAGTTGCAGCCGCTGAGCTTGGCAAGGTCACCGTGAATCGTGGCCTGATGGGTAGATCGAAGGATTTGCTGCATCGTTGCACCTCGCTTCCTCCTTGCAACCAGCCGCCTTACCGGGCGTAACCATCAAACGAAAGAGTTACAGGGAGTTAGTCGAGATGTCTGATCGCGAAACCGGTACCGTCAAGTGGTTCAACGACGCCAAGGGCTTCGGCTTCATCAGCCGCGAAAATGGTGAGGACGTGTTTGTGCACTTCCGCGCCATCCAGACCGATGGCTTCAAAAGCCTGAAGGAAGGCCAGAAGGTCACCTTCACTGTTGTGCAGGGCCAGAAGGGCCTGCAGGCTGACGCCGTACAACCGGCCTGATCCGGCGGCAGTGCAGCCAAAAGAAAGGCCCGCGCAAGCGGGCCTTTCTTCGTCAGCGCTAACGGTAGCGGCTCAGCGGATCACCACGCGGCCGTTGACCACGCGCACATAGGTGTTCTCGCGGATCCCGCCCAGGTCCTTCTGGTTGACCACGATCACGCGGCCATCGTCCATGCGCACCTGGATGTCATACGAGTTGCCGGTGACGTTCTGCTGGATCTTGTTGCCGGCCATGGCACCACCAACGGCGCCAGCGACGGCGGCGATGTTCTGGTTGCCCTTGCTGCCGCCGGTCTTGTCGGAAATCTCGTGGCCGGCGACGGCGCCGACGATGCCGCCGAGGATGGCGCCGGTAGCGCTGGGAGCGGTGCGGCCGGAGGCGACGGTATCGATGCGGGTGACGATGCCGCAGTCGGTGCAACGGTTCTGGTTGTAGCCGTTGTTGTTGCCGTAGTTGCCACCATTGTTGTAGCCGCCGTTGTTGTAACCACCGCCGTAACCGGGGGAGGTGGCGCAACCGGCCAGCGCCAGACTGGCAATTGCGCCTACAGCGATCAGTTGGATCTTCATGGTGTTTCTCCTTGCCAGATTGAAAGTGGGTACAGCTGAGTGACCCGCGGCGAAGATCCTGCGGTTTTGCATGTGAATGGAGGGCCAATCACATGTGAAAACGCAGTTTGCTTACTTGAAGTCCTGATGGCATGACTTGCAGTCGCTGCCGATTTTTTGCACTGCAGCAGCCAGTGCCGCGCAATCTGCCGGCGGCTTGGCCAGTGCATCGTTCAAGGTGGCGCGATAGCGACTGGCGTGTTGCTGGAAGCGCTCGTCATCGCGCAGCCCGGGGAAAGCGGTTTCCAGATCGTTGGCCAGTGCGCGCAGGGTCTGCAGGCGCGGCGTGCTGTCGGTGACGCTGCAGCGGTTCTGTTTCTGGCTCTCGCCTAGCAGCTGGGCCTGCTTGGCCATGACCGTCATCAGGCTGTCCGGGAAGTGATCCTGGCGGGCCTGGATGGCGCGCATCCCCATCACGGTGGCAATCACCCCGATCAGCAGGCCGGCGAGCAGGACGAACAGGTAGCGCGAGGCTTTGGACGGGGGACGGGCGGGTGCAGGGTCGGACATTGCGTTGGCTCCAGGCTATTGGCAAAGGGGTTCGACTGCCGGTCATTATGCAGCGGTACGAGCGAAGCCTGTGTCATCGTGCCAGCGCGCGGCTCGCCGCAGGTCCGGGGCAGGCCGTAAAATGCGTGGATGAAAGAAGAATTGCGTGAGCGCTTTGCCGGTATCGACCGGCTGTACGGAGCCGGTACCATCACCCACCTGAGCGGCTGCAAGGTCGCCGTGGTCGGCATGGGCGGGGTTGGCTCGTGGATCGTGGAGGCGCTGGTGCGCTCGGCGGTCGGCCATTTGAGCCTGATCGATGCCGACGATATCTGCGTCTCCAACACCAATCGGCAGCTGCCGGCGATGGCCGGGCAGTATGGCCGCAACAAAGCGCTGGCCATGGCTGAGCGCTGCCGTGCGATCAACCCGGATGTCGAGGTCGAGGCGGTGGAGTCGTTCCTGACCCCGGCCAATATGGCCGAACTGCTGGATCGCGGCTTTGATCTGGTGATCGATGCCTGCGACAGCTTCCGGGTGAAGGTGGAAACCATCGCCTGGTGCCGCCGTCGCAAGCTGCCGATGATCACCATCGGTGCTGCTGGTGGCCGTACCGATCCGACCCTGGTGCGGGTGCGCGACGTGTCGCGGACCGAGCATGACGCGATGATGGCGCTGATCCGCAAGAAGCTGCGCAGCGAGTTCAATTTCCCCAAGAGCGCGAAGCGCTACTTCGGCGTGCCGGCGGTATATTCGCTGGAGAACGTGAAGTACCCGCAGGCCGACGGCAGCGTCTGTGGCATCCGCCCGAACCTGGGCCCGGATGAAGCCTTGAAGCTGGATTGCGGCGGCGGCCTGGGCGCGGCAACGCATATCACTGGTGCGTTTGCCTTCGTGGCGGTGGGCAAGGCGCTGGAAATGCTGTTGAAGAGCCGCGCATAAAAGCGAGCGGATTTGTAGGGCCTGTGGGAGCGGCGTAAGCCGCGAAGCTGGCATTGTTGAAATCGCCAGCTTGTTCGTGATCTGACTGACCTGTGGCTTCGCGGCTTATGCCGCTCCCACAAAAACAGCAGTGCTGTTACGGCAGTTTGAACAGTCGCTTCGCATTGGCGGTGGTCTGCGCGGCGATATCCGCCGCCGGCTGTTGGCGCAGTTCGGCGACCGTGTCGACGATCTGCCGTAACCGCGCCGGCTCATTGCGTTGACCGCGGATGCCGGCATCCGGCTGATCCGGAGCGTCGGTTTCCAGCAGCAGGAACTCCAGCGGCATCTGTGTGACCAGACCGCGCAGGCGGTTGGCGCGCGTATAGGTGATGGGGCCGCCCAAGCCGATCATGAAGCCCAGGTCCCATAGCTGCCTGGCCTGCTCCGGACTGCCGGAAAAGCTATGCACCACGCCACTGAGTTTGCCAACGCGGCGGATGCGCTGGATCACTTCATCCAGGGCACGGCGCGCATGCACGATCAGCGGCAGCTGAAAGTCCCGCGCCAACTCAAGCTGGTCCTGGAAGTACATGCGCTGTTCGGCCGGGTCGAGATTGTCGACAAAGAAATCCAACCCGCATTCACCGACGGCGCATGGTTTCTCGCGCTCCACCCAGTCGCGTAGCTGCTGCAGATGCTCGGGACGGTGCTCGGGCAGGAACATCGGGTGCAGGCCGTAGGCCGGATGCAGCCCTGCATCGGCCGCGCAGACCTCGCGCAATTTGGGCCAGCTGGCCGCGGTTACCGCCGGCACGATCTGCATGCCCACGCCGGCAGTGCCGGCGCGGGCAATCACCGCCTCGCGGTCGACGTCGAATTCAGCTGCATCCAGATGGCAGTGGCTGTCTACCAACTGCACGGCTCAGCGCTTGCCCGGCAGTATCGGCGGCTCGGCCGGGTCCTTGCGTCGCTTCCAGTTGGCGAGCAGCAAGGTGCTCAGGCCAAACAGGATTTCATCGACAAACGGGATCGGGTCGGGCAGCAGCATGCTGATGACGAACAGCGCACCGGTCAGTTTGAACAGGGTGGGGTAGCGCAGCTTGCGTGCCCATTCCAGAAACGGCGACAACATCATGCTCGACATGGCGTATCCAGATGAGAGGGGTTCAGACTGCCCTGTAAGATCAGGGCCAGCAGGCTGAATATTGCGACGAGTTAAGTGATTTCGATAGGGTGAGGATCGAAATACTGGCCTCTGTTCAGCTTATCCATGCTGGAATCCTCCCAACACAACCGCGGCCAGCCGCACGGAGACAGACCATGAAGAGCACAACCACGACCGTTTTGGTTGCCGCCGGCGCGTTGCTGGTAGGTGGCATCGCCACCGCCGCCTTCATGCAGGGCCGCGACAAGGCCAGTACTGCGCCTCTGGTCGAGGGCGCACGCCCGGTGCTGGATACCACGCCGCTGGTGGACGACGCCGCGGTCACCGGCAAGGTGGAAACCCCGGCCGAACCGCAGCTGCAATATGCAGACGTGCTCAAGGTTGCCCCGGTGACGCAGAAGGAACGCGTCTATGGCACGGTCACCGGCAGCGACCCGATCCGCGAAAGCTCCACCACCAGCACCCCGCATGAAGTCTGCGAGGACGTGGTGGTGCAGGAGCGCCTGCCCGAGCGTGACGGCAATGTCGGCGGTACTGTCGCTGGCGCGGTCATCGGCGGCCTGCTGGGCAACCAGATCGGTGGCGGTAACGGCAAGAAGGCAGCCACTGCTGCAGGCGCCGTGGCCGGCGGCGTGATCGGCAACCAGGTCGACAAGCGTCATGTTGGTGGCCGTGTGGTCAATCGCACCGAGCGTCAGTGCCATACCGAACAGCGCACCGCCGAGTCCAGCCGTATCACCGGCTACAACGTCAGTTACCGCAAGCCCGATGGCAGCACCGGCACGATGCGCATGGACAGCCGTCCGGGTGAGCGCGTGTCGCTGGGCAACGCCAACCAGACCATCGGCTACGACGTGACCTACCGTTACGACGGTGCGGAAAAGACCGTGCGCATGCAGGACAAGCCAGCCAGCGATCGCCTGCCGGTGATCGACGGCCAGCTGGTCACCCAGACCGCAGCGATGGCACCGGCGGCGAACCGCCAATAAACGGCGCTAGCCGTAAGCTTGCTGCTTCAGTAATTGAGTCACCAGGAATCCGATGCCCGACCTCTGGCATCGGATTTTTTATTGTTTTGTGGGGGCCGGGGGACGGCCGCAGGGGCCAACCACCCCCGATTGGGGAGGTCTGGATGATAGAAATCTAACAATAGCATGACTGGCGTGGAAAC
>NZ_JBRREK010000079.1:0-12129 GCF_056760235.1 Stenotrophomonas sp. STEN018 | reverse complement strand
GCCATGCTCGGCAGAGGCCCTTCTCGGTAAAGCTCCTGCCGAGCATGGCTCGGCACTACGGTCCTGGGCTGACTTGTGGGAGCGGCGTAAGCCGCGAAGCTGGCAATGCTTGAAAGGCCTCAAGAGCCACCCCCTCCCCAATCCTCCCCTGTGCCTTCGGCGCAAGTGAGGGAGCGAAACAAAACAAAACCCCGCCTTTCGGCGGGGTTTCGTGTATTACAAGCAGCGGTGAGGCTGCGGCGGACTTAGAAGTCCATACCGCCCATGCCACCCATGCCGCCCATACCGCCGCCGCCCATGGCCGGCTCGTCCTTCTTCGGTGCATCAGCCACCATCGCTTCGGTGGTGATCATCAGGCCAGCGATCGAGGCTGCGTTCTGCAGTGCCGAACGGGTCACCTTGGTCGGATCCAGGATGCCGAATTCCAGCATGTCGCCGAATTCGCCGGTAGCGGCGTTGTAGCCGAAGCTGCCGGTGCCTTCCTTGACCTTGTTGACGATGACCGACGGCTCTTCACCGGCGTTGGCAACGATTTCGCGCAGCGGCGCTTCCATCGCGCGCAGGGCGATCTGGATACCGTGGTTCTGGTCTTCGTTGATGCCCTTCAGGCCCGACAGCGCGGTGACAGCGCGCACCAGCGCAACGCCGCCGCCCGGGACCACACCTTCTTCCACAGCAGCGCGGGTAGCGTGCAGGGCGTCGTCAACGCGGTCCTTCTTTTCCTTCATTTCGATTTCGGTCGAGGCACCGACCTTGATCACGGCAACGCCGCCGGCCAGCTTGGCAACGCGTTCCTGCAGCTTCTCGCGATCATAGTCCGAAGAGGTCTCTTCGATCTGGGTCTTGATCTGCTTGACGCGCGACTCGATGCCAGCGGTATCGCCAGCGCCGTCGATGACGGTGGTGTTTTCCTTGGAAACCTGCACCTTCTTGGCGCGGCCCAGGTCCTTGATGGTGGCCTTTTCCAGCGACAGGCCAACTTCTTCGGAGATCACGGTGCCGCCGGTCAGCACGGCCATGTCTTCCAACATTGCCTTGCGACGGTCGCCGAAGCCCGGTGCCTTGACGGCAACAACCTTGACGATGCCACGGATGGTGTTGACCACCAGGGTAGCCAGCGCTTCGCCTTCGATGTCTTCAGCGATGATCAGCAGCGGCTTGCCTGCCTTGGCGACGCCTTCCAGCACCGGCAGCAGATCACGGACGTTGGAGATCTTCTTGTCGTGCAGCAGGATGTACGGATCTTCCAGGTCAGCGGTCTGCGACTGCTGGTTGTTGATGAAGTACGGGGACAGGTAGCCGCGGTCGAACTGCATGCCCTCGACGACGTCCAGCTCGTTTTCCAGGCCCGAGCCTTCTTCAACGGTGATCACGCCTTCCTTGCCAACCTTCTTCATCGCTTCGGCAATGATGTTGCCGATCGACTCGTCCGAGTTGGCCGAGATGGTGCCGACCTGGGCGATTGCCTTGTCGTCAGCGGTGGGCTTGGAGATGTTCTTCAGCTCGGCGACGGCGGCGATCACAGCCTTGTCGATACCGCGCTTGAGGTCCATCGGGTTCATGCCGGCGGCAACAGCCTTGGCGCCTTCGCGGATCAGGGCCTGGGCGAGCACGGTGGCGGTGGTGGTGCCGTCGCCAGCGTCGTCATTGGTGCGCGAAGCAACTTCCTTCACCATCTGCGCGCCCATGTTCTCGAACTTGTCAGCCAGTTCGATTTCCTTGGCAACGGACACGCCGTCCTTGGTGATGGTCGGGGCGCCGAAGCTCTTCTCGAGCACGACGTTGCGGCCCTTCGGGCCCAGGGTTGCCTTGACGGCATTGGCGAGAACGTTGACGCCGCGCACCATGCGCGAACGGGCGTCTTCACCGAAACGAATATCCTTGGCAGCCATTGCGATTACCTCTGAGTAGAGCCGAGCCGAGCTCGGCTGCTTTTATCGGGAAAGGGGGTTTACAGGAACAGGTGGCGCGGCAGCTCAGCCGATGACGGCAAGCACGTCGTCTTCGCGCAGCACCTTGTATTCGACGCCTTCGGCCTTGTAGGACGAACCGGCGTACTGGCCGTAAATGACCTTGTCGCCAACCTTCAGCGACGGGGTACGCACCGAACCGTTGTCCAGCGGCTTGCCCGGGCCCACGGCCACGACTTCACCCTTGGTGGACTTTTCCTTGGCCGAATCCGGGATCAGGATGCCGCCGGCGGAGATTTCGTCGGCTTCGATCGGCTTGACCACAACGCGGTCGTGAAGCGGCTTGATGCTCATGAAGGACCTCTTAAGTAATTGATTGGCCTGAAATTCCGGCGACACCAGCTGGGAAACGGGGGAAGGCCGGCATCACGCGTAAAAAGGCCCGTCGTGCGGGCTTGTTTGGGAGATGGGGCTGGCTGGGGGCCTTTCAAGGGCAGGCCGGCAAATTGATTGGCCCTGCCCAGCCGCCCCCGCCAAGGCACCGGCAGGCCTTGCCAGGCTTGCGCTGGAAGAAAACTGACGCAATCCGGCTCCATCCAGTGATTGCACGGGTGCGGCCCTGCAATCGCCCAGCGCCCCAATCGTCGTCCGGGCCGAGTTGGGCAAAGACGATACGGCGGCCCCCGACTGCCGGAAGCAGTACGTCGAGAACCGGCGGGAGTGCGGCGCCTGCAGGTGCCATGACGCTATGATCAGCGGGTTGTGTACGGATGCCACCTTCAATGTCAAAGGAGAAACCAATGAAAGTGCTGTATCGCTTTGCCCCGTTGTTGCTCGTCCTGCTAGCCGCCTGCAGCCAGCTGACCGGCCCGTCCGCCAGCGAATACATGGACGCCAACATCACGACCTGGAACGGCCTGATTGCCAAGGTCAACGATTGGAGCGGCGGCAACGACGCCGAGCGCCTGACCCAGGCCATGGCTGACCGCAAAGGCTTGGCCAACTTCAAGTCCCGCCTGGGCAATGCACGCCAGGAAGCGGTGGACATGCGCGACCAGATGAAGGTACTGAAGACCCCGGAAGATGCCACCGAGCTGCACGCCAAGCTGGTTACGTCGCTGGAAGAAGCGGTGGTCTGGTACGACGCCATGCTCAAGCTGACCGACCTGCCTGATGGTTTCAGCGACGAACAGGCAGCGCCGCTGCTGGAAGCCATGGATACGACCGGCACCAAGTTCGACAAGCTCACCGATGAGCTGGACCTGATGCAGGACGCCTACGCCAGGAAGCACCGCATCAACCTGTCCCGCACCGAAGACCCGGCAGCAAGCGAGAGCTGATCGCCGCGGCATCTGAAAACGGCGCGCAGGACGTTGTTCTTTTTTAAAGCGGCGCCTGCGCCGCCCCTTGCTTGGCCGGTGGCGGAGCGATAGTTGGATCCAGCGACGGGCTTGCGTTGCGGGTCACCAACGCATCCGCAGCTGCGCAGCCCATCTCCAGCTGAAACACCGGAACATGCTTGGCATACGCTTCGCGCCAACGCGCCATTGATATCCAATAGACAATCTGTCGTCATTGCTGGTCTGGGCCTTGGCGACGAGTTCGCCATCAACGGACCGCAAGGCGGTATCCGCCGCCTTCAACCCATTGGCCGGAGTGAGTACCTCCGGGGCGGAGTTGGCAGCGACAAAGGTCGGCACAGCACCGACCGTCGTTGCCACTGGGAGGCGCTTGAAATTGTCTGGCAAGCGGCTGCCGGGCACGGCACATAGCGAATGACGGCCTTAGGACTGTAGGCAGATTGGCGTCAGGACGGCCGGGGATTCATCAGAAATCTGCCTTCCATGCGGCGCTAAAGTTGCTCTACGACGAACACCTGCTTCAGCAGCTAAACCAGCCAGTAAAGCCCGTAGCCCCTTGGACAAAAAAATGGCGTACTCCGGGGGATTACGGAGCACGCCATGGAAAGAGAGAGCCGCCCAGACCTCAGGCTTGGTTTTTTTTTGGAATCACAGGTACCGCGACCACTGCACCGACGCGCTGGCAGGGCTTGCCGGCAGCCCGTCGCTGCCAGTGCTACACACCGGGATCAGATTCAAACCACCGCCACTGGGTACATCAACCGAAATGCCGCCGGCAGAGATCGTGGTATCGGCAGTCTGGTTGCTGCCTACCGTCAGGCTGCCGTGGATGGTCACGGTGGCGCCACTGGTGGACAACTGTTTGCCCAACATCACGCTGCCACGCAGCTCCCAGCCGGCGATGGCGGCAGCGCCTTCAGCGATGAGGGTGGTATTGGCAATCGGTAAGCCTTGGTAGGTCTGCGGCTTGCCATCGGCGCCTGGCCCCTCCCACTCCACAAACTGTGACCGACTGGCGCATAGATTGGTTGGATAGAAGTTGCCACCACACACCTTGGCTGCGCCTGCGAAGTTGGGCGCGATGAGATCGCGGTGGCCTGCCGTGGTAAGGGTGACATTGCCGCCACAGGTGGCCTGGCTCGGGTCGTTGCATCCGCGCACCACCACGGTGTTGAGGAGGTCTGTGCTGGTACCGTCGATCTTCACCGACTGATCGAACCACAACACGCCGGCCGGCATTTTGCTTACGCCGTTCAACAACCAGCTGCCGTCGTTCTGGCGAACGTTCAGGCAACCCTTGTCGTTGGTGTTGTTGCAGGTCATCAGTTCCTGCAGGATCGCCAGCTGCGCGGCGCTCGGGTTCTTCAACGGGTACACGCCATCAATGGAATCACCATTGGCGCGCTTGACGTTGCGGATGGTCAGCTGCGGTGTACCGTCAACTGTAGTGAAGGCGTAGTTGGCCATGCTCAGGAAATTGTCGGCATCCACCGGTTTGACCCGCGCTTCGCAGTACGGGATGCCGGGCAGACCTGGACTGGTACCCGTCTGGTTGGCCAGCACGTTGCTCAAGGGCTTGCTGAGGCTGCCGGCAAGGCGGCCTGTACCGGTCACCGTGACATCGGTGTAGGTCATGTTGCCGCCGCCAAGCAGGTTCTTCACCGTGCCCGATGTCATTGCGATGGCGCCGCCGGCCCACAGCGTCTCGTACTTGCCGCTCCAGCCCGACACGCTGACGTTGTAGCCCCATAGCTGACCTACGCTGAGCGTTGCCAACCCAACGGTGCCACCGGCAATGCGGGTGGAGCGGAAGCTCAACGCATTCGGCAAGCTGACATCATCCGCCCCCTTCAACTGCTCGGCGCCTGCGGCACCGGTTACCAGGCCGGTCGCAGGATCAACCTTCAACAGCGACACGCCAGCGCTGTCCTGCTTGCTGAAATCCAACAGGAACTGGCTTTGATCGGTCAGCGTTATGACCACGTGGCCGCTGTTGAACGGCGCAACGGTACCACTCACCCATGGCGTCCCGCCGGTCACGGTGGAGGCAATCAAGCGACCGCCTACTTCAGCCGTGCCAATCATCTGGGTGCCGGAGTAAACACCTACCGCGTAGGCACCTGCCTTGATCGCGTTGTAGTTACCGCCGCTGACGCCACTGCCGATTTCAATGTTGCGCGCCCACAAGGTGGTGCCGCTGGGATTACCCATGCCGTTGACGCGAATGCTGCCTTCCGAGTACAGATGGCCATTGTCGGTGATGCCTCCGCCGCTCAATGACACATCACCTTTCACGCAACCGGAGATGCGTGCGGTAGAGCCGCCACCAATGGTCAGGTTGCCGGCAACCACGATGTTCTCGTAGTCCACCGAATTGGTGACGTCGAGCTTGCCGCCGCTGTATTCGAGGTTGCCGTTGAACACCATCGGTGCCTTGGGCATGGATGCACAGACCGGCGGTATGCCCGGCGTGCCGTTGCCCGGCACCACGTCATAGATCACTTCCACCGTAGCAGTGGTCAAGGCGCTGCCGACGCCGGCCGTGCCGATGACCTGGGCACTGACCCGGTAGCGATCGCTGCCAGCAGCCTCCACCGAGGTCACCGTTGCCGCGCGCACGCCCAGCGCTTCCAGACCGCCGACCGGCTTGGCGTCGTTGCCAACCCAACCCGGCCATACGCCGGTTTCCACCTGCAGCAGGTATAGGCGCAGCGCCTCCACACCGCGCCAGGCGGCGGCCTGAGCGGCGGTGGCCGAATGGGTTGTGAGCTGCTGCGACTGGGTGCCGCGCAGCGAATAGATGGTTGCAGCAACCGTGACCGATACCGCCAGGCCCACCATCAATACGATCAACAACGTGGCTACACCGCGCTGTCGTTTGAATGCGGATAAGCGATTCCTGTCCATGCGTACACGCTCCTTATGCATCAGCTGGTCACTGCAAGATTGGGCAGGCAAGCCAGGAACAGATGGCTGCTGGCATCACTACGCTCCAGCGCCAATTGCTGCCCAACCGCTGCCGTAGGCGTGGTACTGAAATCCTGCTGCATGTAAGGCAGGCATTGGCGCTGACCTTTGAGCGAAAACACGTAGCCTGGGGCCAGGGTCATCGCGCCAACTTCCTCTTCAGCCGATGCAAAGGCGCTGCCGTCTTTCTGCACCGGCGTGAAGAACGCGGCGCTGCCAGCCAGCAGCTGGCGTTCGTTGCTGTTCCACGTTGTCGCCTCGGCGTCGCTGCAGGCTTTGGGAGTGAAGCGATACAGGCCTTCGCCATCAACCAATCGCAGGCCCGAGCAGACATAGCCACTGGCGGCGAGCTCGGTCTTGTAGCGCCAGACCAGCTCCTTACCGGCATTACGTACGTACAACTTGCTGTTCAAACTGTCGGCAGCCGGAACCCCGAAGCCCGCGCTCTGCAGGTCCATCTGCGCCGACAGCAGCGCGGCCGATACCTGACCATCGCGCAATGCCGAACGCGAGGCGTTGCTGGAAACTTCCACCATGGTTTTGTACAGCGTCATCATCGCGGCGATGGTGATCAGCGAGATCACCAAGCCCACCATCATGCTGATCAGGCTCTGCCCACGTTGCTGCTGGCAGCCTACCCGCGTAGCAGTGCGCTGTTGCATGTTCATTGCCTCGTGGACACCAGCAGATCGGGGTCGTTCTCGCTGCCGGCCTTGCTGCCGATATCCGCAGCGGCCACTTTCAGGTCTACCCGCTGCGGCGCATCCACCGTGCGTGCAACACCCGCCATGGTCACCGTTGCGGTTGTCGACTCACAGCTGACTGCTGCGTTCTTGGCATCGCCATTGGGCAGTTTGATCGCAAGGGTGCTGCTGCCGCACAAGCCAACGCCTTGGCTGTGCAAGCTGTCGCGCAGACGTTCGACCATCAGGTTTTCCACCTTGGCATCGCGCTGACTGTTCATCACGTTGGCCACCACATGGGCCAGACCGGCACCGATGATGCTGGTGATCAACACCCCGACCAGAGCCTCGAGCATGATGTCGCCGCGCTGGCGGCGTGGCGGATCAAAGTAGATCGACATAGAGCGGATCCTGGCTGTTCATGCCAATGGCAATACGCGAATGGGTGGCACTGGTGCTGCAACTGGCGGCGCCCGGCAAGCGCTGACCGCGGTTGTTGAAGGCCACGCAGGACAGCAGATCGGCCGAGGCTTGCAGCTCGTCGGCATCGGTGTAGTCGTTGCCACCGGTCAAGCGGTAATCGCCACCGCGTGGCAACTCGCCCTGCCACAGCACCTCGTTGCCATCGCCGCGCAATACCTGCAGGTTCCGCTCACTGCGCTGCAAACGCGCCGAGGTCGCGGTGCCGGTGACGTGCTCGGGATTGCGCAGGGCCAACGAGCGGCTCTGCGATACCGCCTCCCACAACAGGTTGCGTGCCTGCATCTGCCGGTTGCTGTCTATCCACTGGCGTGCGAAGGGCATGCTTGCCAAGGCCAATACCGCCATTACCGCCAGGGTCACCATCAACTCGATCAGTGAAAAACCCATGGCGCGCCGGTTCATGGCCAGTCACTCACGCCGGCACAGTTGCCCGAGACCGTGCGGCTGTTGCCCGAGTCGAGCTTGAGCGTGCAACCACTTGCCTTGCCGAGCGCGCTACCGGCTACAGCCTTGAGCTCATAGCCACCGCTGGTGACGGTGTAGCCATAAGTGAACTGGCCAGCCTTGGTGCCCGCGCTCCAACCTTTCTTGGCTGCCGCGTCACTGGCCGGGTAGCCCAGGGTGCGCTGGCGGAAGTTCTCGACCGTGCTGGACAGCGCCATCAAATCACTTTGCGCTGTACGGATCTTGGCGCGCAGCACGTAGTTCGAATACAGCGGCATGGCGATGGCGGCCAGGATGGCAATGATCGCTACGACGATCATCAGCTCGATCAGCGTGAAGCCTCGGTTGTTGCGTTGTTGCATGCGCCCCCCTGAAGAGCCTTGCGAACAGGTGCATCCGCCGTGGAATGACATTTCGTAAGAATTGGTCGTCTTCGTCCGTCAGATGACGACCAGGTGAAACTGTGACCGACCGCAATATACAATTGGTGACAACGATGTCAATACTTCCATCCGAAAACGCTGCAATCGCTTCTGCGACAATGGCCGGATGGACGTAAGACTGGTCTTCTGCACCTGCCCCGACGATCAAACCGCGCAGGCATTGGCTCACCACCTGGTAGAGCAGCGTTTGGCTGCCTGCGTGAACTTGTTGCCTGCAATGCGGTCTGTGTACCGCTGGCAGGGGCAGATTGAACAAGCTGAAGAGGTTCAGCTAATAATCAAAACCTGTCTTGATCGGCTGGATGCGTTGAGCGCCGCGATCAGACTGCACCACCCCTATGAATTGCCGGAGATCGTGGCGATCTCCCCCAGCGCCGGCTTGCCGGCGTATCTGGACTGGATCCGGGCGCAGACCCGGGAGGAAACATAATTAATGATGCTGTTGCGACGATTTGCCGCCTTCTGCCTGCTTTCCCTGAGTGCCCTGCCGGCGCTGGCCATCAATGAAAAAGACCTGCTGCCGGTAGACCAAGCCTTTGCTCTGCGCGCCGAGGCCCCCAGCCGCGACCGCATCGAGCTGCGTTGGGACATCGCTCCGGGCTATTACCTGTACCACCACCGCACCAGCGTCAAAGCCGGCCCAGGCTTCAGCGCCGGCGCGCTGCAGATGCCGCAGGGCGAGAAGAAGCACGACGAGTTCTTTGGCGACGTGGAAACCTACCACCGCCAGCTGCGCTCGATCCTGCCGGGCACGGCCGACGCGGGTGCCACCAGCGTCACCCTGGAAGTCCGCTACCAGGGCTGTGCCGATGCCGGCGTGTGCTACCCACCGCAGAAGCGCAGCATCGAAGTGAAGCTGCCTGCCGCTGGCGCTGCTCTGGCCGCTGCGGCAGCGGCGGCACCGTCTGCTGCGCCCATCTTCAACCCGCTGGCCGGCAACGCCGGGGGTGGCCTCAACCTGCCCGGCGTCCCCGCCGTGCAAGGCCTGCCGCTGCCCTCGGAAAAAGCGTTCGGCTTCGAGGCCATCGTCGACAACGGCAACCGTCTGCTGCTGCGCTTCTCGCCGGCACCGGGTTATTACCTGTACCGCGACCGCACCTCGCTGGCGCTGGAAGGCGCAGATGGCGTGCGCGCCGGCCGTCCGCAATGGCCCGCCGGCAAGCCCTACCGCGACGAGCATTTCGGCAACGTGGTGGTGTATTTCGACCAGGTCGATGTGCCGCTGCCGTTGCGCCGCGACAAGCCCGACGCCACCCCGGCCACCCTGGTTGTCACCTTCCAGGGCTGCCAGACCGACGGTATCTGCTATCCGCCGATGACCCGTCGGGTGCGGCTGTCGCTGCCCGCTGGCAAGATTTCGGCGAAAGAAAAAGAAGAACTGGCAGTCGCCCCCTTGGTGATCCAGCCGTTGCCAGCCGGCAAGAAAGGCGGCGTTCCGCCGATGCCGCTGATCGATCCGGCCAACCCGCCGGCACCACAGCCGCTGGTGGTGCGCCCAGCTGCCGAGGCCGCCAGCCTGGCCGAGGCCGCCCCGGATGCGTCAGCCGACAACACCCGCCGCAGCCAGCCGCCGGCCGATACCGCGGGCAATGGCTCGCTGCTGTGGATACTGCTGTTGGCGCTGGCCGGCGGCCTGATCCTCAATCTGATGCCCTGTGTCCTGCCGATTCTGTCGCTGAAGGTGCTGGGCGTGGCGCAGAGTGGCGAGAGCCGCCAGCGCGCGCGCAGCCACGCGCTTTGGTATACGGCAGGCGTGCTGGTTGCGTTTGCTGCGATTGGTGGTCTGGTGCTGGCGCTGCGCGCTGCCGGACAAGCGGCCGGCTGGGGCTTCCAGCTGCAGCACCCGTGGTTCATCGCCGCGCTGGTGTATCTGATGTTCGCCGTTGGCCTTAGCCTGTCCGGACTGTTCACCCTTGGCGGCAGCGCTGGCCAACTGGGCCAGAACCTGGCCAAACGCAGCGGTCCCAGCGGTGACTTCTTTACAGGCGTACTTGCCTGCGTGGTCGCCAGCCCCTGTATCGCACCGTTCATGGGCCCGGCACTGGCTTACGCCTTCACTGCACCGCCAGCCTTGGCGATGCTGGTGTTCCTCGCATTGGGCCTGGGCTTGGCATTGCCGTTCCTGCTGATCGGTTTTGTGCCAGCACTGGCCAAGCGCCTGCCCAAGCCAGGCGCGTGGATGGAAACCTTCAAGCACGTGATGGCCTTCCCGATGTACCTCACTGCCATCTGGCTGCTGTGGGTGCTGGGCAAGCAGCGCGGCATTGATGCGATGGGTCTGATGCTGATCGGCCTGACCCTGTTGGCATTGGGTCTGTGGTGGTTTGAACGCAGCCGCTGGCATAGCCGCAAAATCGGCATGGTGCTGGGCGCGGTGATCGCGCTGCTGGCCTTGGTGCCGGTATGGGGTGTGACCCGCCTGCCGCCGCCGGGCGCTGCCGTCGCCAGCGCAGGCACGGTGGCGTATTCGCCGCAGATGCTGGACCGCCTGCGCGCCGACAACCGCGTGGTATTCGTCAACATGACCGCGGACTGGTGCGTCACCTGCAAGGCCAATGAACGCAATGTGCTGGACCGCGACAAGTTCCGCGACACGTTGAAGCGGGTCAACGCGGTGTACATGCGCGGCGACTGGACCAATGTGGATCCGCAGATCAGCGCCTTCCTCGACCAGCACAAGGCGGTCGGCGTGCCGCTATATGTGGTGTATGGCCCGGGCGCACCGCCGCGGGTGCTGCCGACCGTGCTGACCCAGGCGACGGCCGAAGAAGCGCTGCTGCGCGCGGCGCGCTGATGCGTCGCGCCGGGTGGTGGGTGGTGGGCGTTGCCGCAGCGGCTGGATTGTCTGCAGGTGCCTGGTTGAGCCGACCCAGCACCCCGCCGTTGCCATCGATGAGTACGCCTTCAGCACCGCTGAAGGCGGCGACACCGGTACAAGGCGTACGTGTTGGTGAGTTGATACCAGCGTTCACCCTGCCCGATCTGGATGGCATGCCAGTGCAGTTCCCGGATCGCTTCAAGGGCAAGCCGCTGCTGATCAATGTATGGGCCAGCTGGTGCGCGCCCTGTATTGAAGAGATGCCTGAACTGGCACGCTTTGCCGCACGCCATGCTGACACCGGCCCGCAGGTGGTGGGATTGGCACTGGACACTCCCGACGCAGTGCTCGATTTCCTCGGCAATGTGCCGGTGTACTACCCCATCGTCATCGAGACCCCGGGGCCGAATGATGCCAGCGTCAAACTTGGCAATTCGCAGGGCCTACTGCCTTATAGCGTGTTGATCGATGCGCAGGGGCGCGTGCTCAAGCAGAAGCTTGGGCCGTTCAAGGCGGGGGAGATTGATGCTTGGGTAGCGGGCGCGGAGCCAGCGACAACACGTTGAATCTGCAGCCTGAGTGAGCACAGCGCACCAGCGGTTGGATTAGCGCGCGGTGCCAAAGCATCCCCTCGCCCGCCCCTTCGAAGCCTGTCGCCTTTCCGCTGACTGGCTCTTGTCCCGCAAGCGGGAGAAGGGAAAGTACATCGCTCCCGCTTTGCACTGCTTTGCACTGCTTTGCGCTGCTTGGCACCGCTTTGCACCGCTTTGCACTGCTTTGCACTGCTTTGCACTGCTTGGCACTGCTTGGCACCGCTTTGCACTGCTTTGCACTGCTTTGCACTGCTTGGCACTGCTTGGCACTGCTTGGCACTGCTTGGCACTGCTTTGCACCGCTTTGCACTGCTTGGCACTGCTTGGCACTGCTTGGCACTGCTTGGCACTGCTTGGCACTGCTTGGCACTGCTTGGCACTGCTTGGCACTGCTTGGCACTGCTTGGCACTGCTTGGCACTGCTTGG
>NZ_JBRREK010000078.1:0-12613 GCF_056760235.1 Stenotrophomonas sp. STEN018 | reverse complement strand
CCCCGGCGGGGCGCGGCGCCGCCCCCCCCCGTCCGGGGGGCGCCCCCCCAAAACCCCCGGGGGGGGGGGCCCCCCCGGGGCCGGGCGGCGGGCCCCCCCCCGCTCCCACAACGCAGCTGCATGCTGATGCGATGCCGGGAACGTCCCCAGCCGAGCATGGCTCGGCACTACAGCGGATCACCTACATGGTGTTGGTTCCCCGCCAGCCGCCGCTTGGCCCATGATTGGCCTACAGTCACCCTGTCCCCGATTGGAAGGAGAGTTGCTGATGGCCCGTAAGACCGTGTTGCTGTCCGCCTTGCTATGCGTCCTTGCCCCGCTGGCACAGGCCCAGGATGCCGCCCAACGGCCGGAGGTGGCGGCTGCCGCCACTCGCCTGCAGCAACAAGTGGTGGATTGGCGACGCGACTTCCATGCCCATCCGGAGCTCTCCAATCGCGAAGAGCGCACCGCCGCCAAGGTCGCCGAGCGCCTGCGTGCGATGGGCTTGACGCCTAAGACCGGGGTGGCCGTGCACGGCGTGGTGGCCATCATCAAGGGCGGCCTGCCCGGCCCGAAGATCGCCCTGCGCGCCGACATGGACGCCCTGCCGGTCACCGAACAGACCGGCCTGCCGTTTGCCTCCAAGGCCACCGCGGAGTACCGCAGCGAGCAGGTTGGGGTGATGCATGCCTGCGGCCACGACGCCCACACCGCGACCCTGTTGGGTGTGGCCGATGCCTTGATGGCCATGCGCGACAAGCTGCCCGGCGAGGTGATGCTGATCTTCCAGCCCGCCGAAGAAGGCGCGCCGCCGCCGGAGCAGGGCGGTGCCGACCTGATGCTGAAGGAAGGCCTGTTCAAGGACTTCAAGCCGGAGGCAGTGTTCGGCCTGCATGTGTTCTCCAGTGTGCAGGCCGGCCAGATCGCGGTGCGCGGTGGCCCGCTGATGGCCGCCTCCGATCGCTTCGGCATCACCGTCAATGGTCGCCAGACCCACGGCTCGGCACCGTGGAACGGGGTCGACCCGATTGTCGCGGCCTCGGACCTGATCGGTACCGCGCAGACCATCGTCAGCCGCCGCGTCAATCTGTCCAAGCAGCCGGCGGTGGTCACCTTTGGCGCGATCAAGGGCGGTATCCGCTACAACATCATTCCTGACTCGGTGGAAATGGTCGGCACCATCCGCACCTTCGACCCGGATATGCGCAAGCAGATCTTCGCCGACCTGCGTAATGTCGCCGAGCACACCGCTGCCGCGCATGGCGCCACTGCGGTCACCGATATCTATGAGAAGGACGGCAACCCGGCCACGGTCAACGATCCGGCCCTGACCGCACGCATGCTGCCCAGCCTGCAGGCAGTGGTAGGCAAAGCAAATGTCTACGAGCCGCCGCTGCAGATGGGCTCGGAGGACTTCTCGCTGTATGCCCAGCAAGTGCCATCGATGTTCTTCTTTGTCGGCTCCACCGGTGCCGGCATCGACCCGGCGACCGCGCCCAGCAATCACTCGCCCAAGTTCCTGCTCGACGAGAAGGCGTTGGACGTAGGTCTGCGCGCGCTGTTGCAGGTGTCGCTGGACTATCTCAACGGTGGCAAGGCTGGCTGAGTAGCGGTAGTGTCAGGGGCTACCTACAAGGAAGAAGAAGGAGCCCCATGAGCCCCAGCCTGGCCATGCTGCTGCAGTCGCAGCTCGACCCCGCGCTCACCGCCGAAGCCCTGCTTGTGCAGATGCGCAGCGATTGGCCAGACCTGGACCAGTCGCTGCTGCGGCTGGGCGAAGTCTCGTCCGGCGGCGACGGGGACAAGGAAGCCGACGCTGACGATTCGCCAATGCAATGCCTGGAGTACGGTGATGCTCTGATCGCGCTGATGCCCATCCCGGTGCAGATCGGCGATGACATCGAGCAGATCTGCGCGCATAGCCGGCTGTGGCCGGACGCCACACCGGCACCGGTGGATTACGCCGCACACACCATCGTCACCGTGATGGGATTCAGCGACAACGGACAGGAAGCCAACCTCGTCGCCCAGGCCGCGCTGCTCAGCCGCGTACTGGCCTCGGCCATTGCCGTGTCGGACAGCATCCAGGCGGTGTACTTCGGCAGTGCCAATCACGTGGTGCTGCCGGGTCTGTTCCGCGAACTGACCCAGGCCACCTTGCCCGAGCCAGTGCCGATCGCCTGGGTGGCGATCAACGTCGGCGAGCGCCCGGATGGGGTGATGACCGGCCACACCCGCGGCATGGACATGCTGGGGTTGATGGACATCGAGATCAACGAGACCACTGACAGTGCTCAGGGCGTTTTCGATCGGCTCACTGGCATCGTCGATTACCTGATCGAGCACGGCATGGTCATCAGCGATGGCGACACCCTCGGCGCTACCGATGAAGAACGCATCCGCGTGGTCTATGGCCCCTCGGCGCTGGACCCGGAACGGAAGGTGATGCGCTTGGTGAGCGAAGCGATACCGCAGGCAAAATCGGCCAAATCGTGGTGGTCGCGGTTGCTGAACTGAATCCGCGCGCGGCGGTAGTTTCCATCGAAAGAGCGCCTCGGTATATCCGGCGCTCAAGCTGGCGCAATTACACTGTGCCAATGAATACTCCCCAAGATTCCAGCCTCGGCCGCGAGGTCGATTACCCCCGTCAGTACGACGCCAGTCTGCTGTTCCCGATCCCGCGTGCCGGCGCCCGTGCCGAGATCGGTCTGGGCAGCGAGCTGCCGTTCGTCGGCGAGGACCGCTGGCATATCTATGAGCTGGGCTGGTTGGACGCGCGCGGCAAGCCCTGTGTGGAAACCGCCACCCTGTACGTGCCGGGGACCTCGCCGAACCTGATCGAGTCCAAGTCGCTCAAGCTGTACCTGAACTCGCTCAACGGGGCGCGTTTCAATCGTGCTGAAGCGGTGCGCGAGCGCATCGCCACCGATCTGTCGACCTGTGCCGGTGCCGATGTGCGGGTCGAGTTCGGCCTGCCGCCGGTAGCGCAGGCACCGGGCGAGAGCATCGATCACCTGGATGTCGCCATCGACAGCTATGGCCCGCCCGAGGCGAGCCTGCTGCTGGCCGATGCCGGCAGCGTGGTCAGTGAGACCCTGGTGTCGGCCCTGCTCAAGTCCAACTGCCCGGTGACCGGTCAACCGGACTGGGCCAGCGTCAGCATCCGTTACCATGGCCCACGCATCGACCGCGAAGGGCTGCTGCGCTACCTGGTCAGCTACCGCGACCACGCCGAGTTCCACGAACAGTGCGTGGAGCGGATCTTCCTGGAGCTGAGCCAGCGCTGCCAGCCGGCCACGTTGGAGGTGGAGGCGCGCTACACCCGCCGCGGCGGCCTGGACATCAATCCGCGCCGGGCCAGTCCGGGTTTGCCCGCCAGCGCGCCGATCCGCGACCTGCGTCAATAAACATTCAGCTGCGTACGCTGGTTTTTACGTTGGCACGATGAAACCTTAACAGGCGTCGTGCAATCGTTGCTTCCAGTCAGTCACGGAGGAGCAGCCTGGATGAGCAGTACGGATAAGAAAGCCGATTTTTCCGGTGTCACCGGCTCCGTCACCAGCACCGAACAGGTGGTGGAAAAGGCGGATTTTTCTGGTGTCACGGCAACAGTGACCAGCACCGAAGAGATCGTTGGTGAGCAGGAATACACGGTGCAGAGTGGTGACAACCTCTCCAAGATCGCCAAGAACCTGCTCGGCGATGGCAATGCGTGGAAGAAGATCTTCGATGCCAACCGCGATGTCCTCGATGACCCGGACAAGATCCGCCCAGGACAGACGCTGAAAATTCCGGCGCGTCAGGGCTGAGCCCGCGCCAATACGTACGCAACTTCAAACCAGATTCGGAGCAATTCATGAAGAAGACTTCGCTTAGCAGTGCCCTGATGATCGCTGTGGTCGGTGCCGTGGCACTGGTTGGCTGCAAGAAGAAAGAAGAAGCTGCGCCCACCCCGCCGCCGGCCGCAACCGCCCCGGCGCCGATGGTTGAGGCAGCGCCTGCCGCCCCGGTTCTCGCGGTTACCGCAGTGACTGTCGGCAACGCTGCGGCGGCTGATATGTCAGTGGTGCCGGTTGCTGTATTGGCTGCCAAGGACAAGATCATTGTTTCGATCAAGACCAGTGGCACCGCCAGCAATGTGCCGGTGGCTGCCAAGCTGACCTATCAGGATGGCCAGACCGCCGGTGAGCAGAGCGCCACGCTCAATGCCACCGATACCGGTACCACCAATATCGAATTCGCCAACGCCAAGCCGTGGCCGGCGGGCAAGTACACCGCCGACGTTACCGTCGATGGCAAGGCTGCTGGTACGCCGCAGCAGTTCGAGGTGAAGTGAGTAAGGCGTTAGCCGGCGCAACTCTCTCCCGCCGGTGATACGCATGGGCGCAGCCGCCAGGCTGCGCCTTTTTTTTTTTTTTTTGTCCGCTTGAACCGTAGGTCGATTCACTGGAGCTTTTGAGTCACGCCTAACCCGATGCCTGACTCTGGCATCGGATTGTTCTTGTAGGAGCGGCGTCAGCCGCGAAGCAGGGACATCATCAGATGCATGGCTTTGAGGCAACCTCAGCTTCGCGGCTTACGCCGCTCCTACAGGCAACACACCCTGTCCCGCTCCAGTGAACAGCTGCGCGCGCGAACCTTGATTTGCGCACTGTCCGCCCCCGCCCGTGTACAGCGCGGGTGGTTGCAGCTGAGACCACCGCCGCCGCAATCGGCATGAGCAAGACAGCGCAAGGCCTGCGCCATCTCCTAGCGCAGATGGCGTGCCGCTCCCTACCTTGGCGTATGGATTTGCTTTGCCCGCTCCGGTCGAAAACGCGACAATGCGAGGGTTTCCCCATCCGGCAGCCGGGTAGGGATTGCGCGCCGGCCCACTGGATGGCCGTGCGCCCGCCCGATCGCCGCTGCTATTCCACGCACCGCATCCGTCAGCAAGAGAGTTTTTGCCCCCATGTCGAATACGCCGAAGATCATCTACACGCTCACCGACGAAGCTCCGTTCCTGGCCACGCAGTCGCTGCTGCCCATCGTCGATGCCTTTACCGCGACCGCCGGCATTGCCGTCGAAACCCGCGATATCTCGCTGTCCGGCCGCATCCTGTCGCAGTTCCCGGATTTCCTGAAGGACGAGCAGAAGATCAGCGATGATCTGGCCGAACTGGGTGAACTGGCTACCAAGCCGGAAGCCAACATCATCAAGCTGCCGAACGTGTCGGCCTCGGTGCCGCAGCTCAAGGCCGCGATCAAGGAACTGCAGGACCAGGGCTTCATCCTGCCGAACTACCCGGACGCGCCGACCGACGACGTGTCGCGCGACATCCAGGCGCGCTACGACAAGATCAAGGGCAGCGCGGTCAACCCGGTGCTGCGCGAAGGCAATTCCGATCGCCGCGCACCGTTGTCGGTGAAGAACTACGCCCGCAAGCACCCGCACCGCATGGGCGCCTGGTCTGCCGATTCCAAGTCGCACGTCGCGCACATGGACGGCGGTGATTTCTACGGCAGCGAGAAGTCGGCCACGCTGGCCAACGCCGGCAGCCTGAAGATCGAGCTGGTACAGAACGACGGCAACACCGTTGTGCTGAAGGCCAAGACCGCGGTCAAGGCCGGCGAAATCGTCGATGTCTCGGTGATGAACCGCAAGGCGCTGGCCGCCTTCGTTGATGCACAGATCGCCGATGCCAAGAGCCAAGGCGTGCTGTTCTCGCTGCACCTGAAGGCGACGATGATGAAGGTCTCCGACCCGATCATGTTCGGCATCGTGGTCGATGAGTTCTACAAGGACGTGCTGGCCAAGCACGCCGCCAGCCTTGCCCAGATTGGTTTTGATTCCAACAACGGCATCGGCGATCTGTACGCACGCCTGCCGCAGCTGCCGGAAGCCGAGCAGGCTGCCATCAAGGCCGATATCGCCGCCGAGTACGCCAAGCGTCCGGCCGTGGCCATGGTCAACTCGGACAAGGGCATCACCAACCTGCACGTGCCGTCGGACGTGATCGTCGACGCCTCGATGCCGGCGATGATCCGCGACTCCGGCAAGATGTGGAATGCCGAAGGCAAGCTGCAGGACACCAAGGCCGTCATCCCCGACCGCTGCTACGCCGGCGTGTACCAGGCGGTGATCGAAGACTGCAAGGCGCACGGCGCGTTCAACCCGGCCACCATGGGCTCGGTGCCGAATGTCGGCCTGATGGCGCAGAAGGCCGAGGAATACGGCTCGCACGACAAGACCTTCCAGATCGCCGCCGATGGCGTGGTCAAGGTCACCGATGAAGCCGGCAATGTAGTGTTCGAACACGCCGTGGAAGCCGGTGACATCTGGCGCATGTGCCAGACCAAGGACGCCCCGATCCAGGACTGGGTGAAGCTCGCGGTCAGCCGCGCGCGCCTGAGCAACACCCCGGCGCTGTTCTGGCTTGACGCCAAGCGCGCCCACGATGCGCAGGTGATCGCCAAGGTCGAAACCTACCTGAAGGACCACGACACCAACGGTCTGGACATCCGCATCCTGTCGCCGGAAGAAGCCACTGCGGTGTCGCTGGAGCGCATCCGCAAGGGCGAGGACACCATCTCGGTGACCGGCAACGTGCTGCGTGATTACCTCACCGACCTGTTCCCGATCCTGGAGCTGGGCACCAGTGCCAAGATGTTGTCGATCGTGCCGTTGATGGCCGGTGGCGGCCTGTTCGAGACCGGCGCCGGTGGTTCGGCGCCGAAGCACGTGCAGCAGTTCGTCGAAGAGGATTACCTGCGTTGGGATTCGCTGGGTGAGTTCCTGGCCCTGGCTGCCTCGCTGGAGCACCTGGGCCAGCGTTACGACAACAAGGGCGCGGCTGTGCTGGCCAATGCCCTGGACGCTGCCAACGGCAAGTTCCTCGACAACGACAAGTCGCCGTCGCGCAAGCTCGGTGGCATCGACAACCGCGGCAGCCATTTCTACCTGGCCATGTATTGGGCGCAGGCCCTGGCCGAGCAGAACGACGATGCAGCACTGAAGGCAAAGTTCGCACCGCTGGCTGAGGTACTGACCAGCAACGAGCAGAAGATCGTCGATGAGCTGGCAGCAGTGCAGGGCAAGGCCGTGGACATCGGCGGCTACTACCGTCCGGATCTGGGCAAGGCCGGCCCGGCGATGCGTCCGAGCGCTACGCTCAATGCCGCCATCGCCAGCCTCAAGGGCTGAGTGATACGAAGAAAGCGACGGCTGTTTTTTTGATGGCCGGCGTTGCACATTGAAAGCCTGCGTCCTCCAAGGGCGCAGGCTTTTTTGTTTCCGTGTGATGGCGGCGTATACGCACGACCGAGGCGCAGCTGTTTTTTTGTTTCGGTGTGATGACGGTGTGTACATACGACCAAGGTCGTGTGCTGAAAGGTCCACTGAAAAATCGAACTGTGGGTCCAATCACCCTTTCACATGCAGCATCTGGAATAGCCTCATTCGACACGCAGGGAATCGCACGACGCGGGCGCGTCAAAAGGGGGAGAGGCATGACCAGGGTGCTGGTAGTGGGCTCGGACACCCGGGAGGAGCAGACGCTCCTTGGGCGATTGAGGGAGATTGCAGGGTTACCCCCGGAGGGCCTGCAACGCTGTGTCGATCTGGACCAGTGTGATCTGCTGCTGGTCCGCGATACCCCGGCGTTGCGCAGTGCTGCCCAGCATATGGCCAGCAAGCGGCCGATGATGCGCCTGTGGCTGCATGATGACGCCGGTGCCGTACATGATGGCCGCAGCAGCGGCGAGCTGCATCTGGATCAAAAGCAGATCCAGCACGCGCTGGCACCGCCTCCTACGGCCACCACCACCGATGGCCTGTATCTGGCCAGCGGCGCCAAGCAGGTCACCCGCCTGCTAAGGCAACGCTTGCAGGAGAAGCAGGGCCGCGCAGTGCTGTCACTGCAGGGCCAGCCGCAATTGCTGATTGATTTCGAACATGACCAGATGGTGCCGCTCTACGTGCATCCAATACAGGGGCCAAGCCTGGCCCAGCAGCTGGGTGACGTATTCGATCTGCTTGCCCTGCAGGAGCTGTCGCTGGCGCGCTTCCAGGCCTTGGCGGAAAACCTGTCGCGGCAGCCGCTGCGGCCACTGCTCTGGCAGATGGCGCAGTACGGCGACAACTGGACCGATTTTGATCGACGTCTGCAACAGAACGCACGGGTGAGTCTGCTGCGCTGGCCGGACTTCCGCGTGCTTGCCCATCAACACGATGGTTTCAGGCTTTGCTCGCTGCTGCTGAAGAAGCCCTGCACCCTTGCCGAGTGCACCGAGCTGCTGGAACTGGATGGCAACGCAACCCGCGCCTTCATGCGCTCGGCCTACCTGTGTGGCTATGCCAGGGTGCAGGTGCCGGAGCCCGTAGCTGGACCGCCGCCGGCGCCGGCCAAGGTCGGTGCCAGTGCATTGCTGGCCCGGATGTGGCGCAGCGTCCGTCAACGCACGGGTACCCATGCATGATCGAGCACAAGGTAGTGATTCTGGGTGCCATGGGGGCGGGGAAGTCGACCTTGGTGCGCGCTGTTGCGGGCGGCACTGTGATTGATACCGATGTGCTCAACACCGATGTCAATTCACCCAAGCTGGCGACTACGGTGGCGATGGACTACGCCGATGTGAATCTGCCCAATGGTGATCGGCTGCGCCTGTATGGCACCCCAGGCCAGGAGCGTTTTTCCTTCATCTGGCCAGTGCTGCTGCAGGGCGCACGTGGCGTGGTCATTCTGGCCGATGCCTCCAGCCCCGACGTGGCGCTGGAAATGGAGCGTTATCTGCTCGCGCTGCGCGAACACGCCGCGACGGTTCCAGCGGTGATCGGTGTTTCCAAATTTGATCTTGTGCCGGATGTTGATCTTGATGCCTGCCTGCTGCAGGCACAGAAGACCGCCGGCAGACCGCTGCCGCTGGTGCCGTTCGACGCACGCTCGGAGGATGGGGTGATGCTGTTGATGGATGTGCTGATGGGCGAAGTCGAAGCTGCGGCCTTGGTGGATGCTCATGACTGAGGCCAAGGCGATAGCACTGTTGGAAGACTGGGAAGTTGCCGCGATTGATCAACGACTGCAGGAGTTCACCAACTCGGTGGATGGCGTGCGTGCAGCGGTGGTTGCCAGTGTGGATGGTTTTGTATTGGCGCAGACGGCGACCGAGACATCCAGCGGTGAGCGACTGGCGGCCATGACCAGTGCCATGCTGGCGCTGGCCTCGGCGGTTGGCCGCGAGCTGGCCTTGGGCACGATGGACGTGCTGATGCTGGAGGCCAGCGAAGGCAAGGTATTGATGCAATCGATCCAGCTGCCGCGCGGCTCGCTGTTGCTGATGGCCGCCTGCGGCCAGCGCAGCGTGATTGGCCATGTGCTGTGGAGTGCGCGCGAGTGTGGGCGCAAGATCCAGGCGGAGTTGTCTGGGGAGTGACGGTGGCTGTGGCTGCATTGGAGCCAAAGCCAAAGCCAAAGCCAAAGCTCCCCTCATCCCAACCCTTCTCCCGCGGGCGGGAGAAGGGCTAAAGCTAAAACTAAGGCCAGAGCTAAAGCCAAAGCTAAAGCCAAAGCTAAAGCCAAAGCTAAAGCCAAAGCTAAAGCTAAAGCTAAAGCTAAAGCTAAAGCTAAAGCCAAAGCCAACCTGGCCTCAACACTGTGCCGAACAGCAGCCAGTGGCGTATGGTCAAGGCAACTCCCCGGTGTTCTCCCACATGCGATTGCCCCGTACCTGCATTGATCCAGCATCTCAGCGCCGTCAGGCCATGCCCTCATGACCGAGTTGGCTACAGACAACACTTTGGCCGCCAGCATCGCCAGCTGCATCGCGCAGGGCTTCGAGGACTACCACCGCGATTTCGCCCAGATCAGTCGACGCGCACGCGAGCGCTTCCGTAGTCGCGATTGGCCTGCCGCGAAAGCAGATGCGGTAGAGCGCATCGAGCTGTATGACGTCTGTGTCGCGCAGTGCCGCGCGCAGCTGGATCAGCTGTTGCAGGGCAGTGGCGAGTTGCAGCTGTTGTGGCGGCAGGTCAAACAAGACTTCGCCGCGTTGATCGAGGGCCGCATCGACGGCGAGCTCTACAAGACTTTCTACAACACACTTACCCGCCGCTTGTTTGCCACCCATGGCGTGGATGACAGCATCGAGTTCATGGCGCTGGACATCGAGCCCTCCGACGCCATCACCCATCCGGTCGCGCGGCATGTTTACGCAGTGTCCGAGGCGCGGCCGGTGGAGGCGTTCTCACGCTTGTTGGCGGACTACGCCTTCGATCTGCCGTATTTGCATCAGCTGCGTTGTGCAGCGGCCATTGCGGTGCGACTGCAGGACGACCTCGCCCATTGGGGGCCGTATCCGGTACGCGCGATCGAGTTGTTGCAGACCGTGTTCTATCGCGAACGGCGTGCCTATCTGGTCGGGCGTGTATTCGGCGAGCATCGGTTCTCGCCGTGTGTGATTGCGCTGGTGAATGATGGCAACGGCATCCGCGTCGAAGCTGTGCTGAGTCGCCGTCGCGATGTGGCACATCTGTTCGGCGTGTCACGCAGCTACTTCCAGGCCGACCTGCCAACCGTTGCCGATGCGGTGGTGTTCCTGCGGAGCATTCTGCCGGGCAAGCCGGTCGATGAGATCTATACCGTGCTGGGCCGTGCCAAGCAGGGCAAGACCGAGCGTTATCGCACTTTCTTCAGTCACTTCCAACAGCACGACAACGAGCAGCTGGTGCATGCTGATGGCACGCCGGGCATGGTGATGACGGTGTTCACCCTGCCCAGCTACCCGCTGGTGTTCAAGTTGATCCGCGACCGCTTCGCCTGGCCCAAGACCATGAGCCGACAGGACGTAGAGGACAAGTACGCGCTGGTATTCAACCTGGATCGCATTGGTCGCTTGCTGGATGCGCAGCCCTATCGCTATCTGCGGTTTCCGCAGCAGCGTTTCGCGCGGGTTTTGCTGCAGGAGTTGGTAAATGAGTGCAGCCAAAGTGTGCGTATTGATGGTGACGAAGTGGAGATTGCGCTGTGCTATGTGCAGCGTCGTTTCCGACCGTTGAATCTGTATCTGCGCGAGCAGAGCGCAGATGCGGCGCGCGCGGCCGCGCTGGATTACGCGCAGGCGATCCGCGACATGGCCTGTAACAATATTTTCCCCGGCGACATGCTGCTGAAGAATTTCGGCGTGTCGCGGCATGGTCGTGCGGTGTTCTATGACTACGACGAACTGTGCTTGGTGACCGAGTGCAACTTCCGCCAATGGCCACAGCCGCGCAGCGAGGAGGAGGCGATGGCGGCCGAACCGTGGTTCCACGTTGCGCCCAACGACATATTCCCTGAGCGCTTTGGGTTGTTCATGGGCTTGCCGCGGTCGTCGCTGGATGTGGTACAGGAGAAGTTTGGTGAGCTGTTTGATCCGGGCTGGTGGCAGGGTTTACAGACCGGATTCCGGCAAGGACTGTACCCGGATACCCCGCCGTACCCGCGCGCGCTGCGACTCGCCTGAGGCTTGTCGCGGCCCGTGGGCTGCGCTTTAATCCGCGTTCTGGACACAAGGAGAAGTGCGATGCGACAGGTATTTGCGGCCATGGCGTTTGGCGCGGTGTTGATGACTACGGTGCCGGTGGTTGCCAGGGCAGAGGGCAGTAGCGGTATCGCGGCGGTACGCGAGCGGATTGAAAGCAGCTTGGTGGTCCGCGGCGAAGTCAGTATCGAAACCGACGGATCGGTATCTGCAGTGCAGCTGGACAAAGAGGACAAGCTGCCTCCCGGGGTGGTGAGCATGGTGCGCGATGCGGGTTTGAAATGGCGTTTCGAGCCTGTGCTCCGGGATGGCGTCGCAGTCCGCGCGCTGGCACCGATGAGCCTGCGCGTGATCGCCCGCAAGGTGGATGCCGACCGGTATGAGATCAGCCTGCGTGGCATCAATTTCACGCGGCTCGATGCCGACGATCCGGAGAACATCGCGCGTATCTCGCTGAAGCCGCCGCGCTATCCAGAGCAAGCCTTCCGTGCCGGGGTTTCCGGCAGTGTCTACCTGCTGGTCAAGGTCGGCAGGGACGGCAAGGTCGAGGATGCCTTTGCCGAACAGGTAAACCTTACCTTCCTCAGCAGGGAGAACGATCAGCGACGTGCCCGCGAGCTGCTGGCCAAGAGTGCTCTGGCCGGAGCCAGGCAATGGACCTTCCGGGTTCCGACGCAAGGCCCTGCGGCCGCGCAGCCGTTCTGGAACGTGCGCGTGCCGGTCAGTTATTCGCTGGACAACGGGGGTGCCGAGGGCCAGGAGCAGGCGCGCTGGGTGAGTTATGTGCCGGGCCCACGGGAGCGTGCGCCGTGGCGCGAAGACCGCGAGCAGCTTGGTTTCTCGCCGGACGCGCTCGCCGATGGCAGCGTCAACCTGGTCGACAACAATGGCCCGCACCTGCTGACCCCGCTGCAAGGTAGCTGAGGCCCTGCGGTAGTGCCGAGCCATGCTCGGCAGGGGCGTTACCGGGGCGTGTGTAGGAGCGGCGTAAGCCGCGAAGCTGGCGTTGCGTCAGTCAGCGGAAAGCCAACCCCACCCCCGCCCACCCCATGGGCCGGGGCGCAAAGGGGGGGGGCGGGGAGGGGGGGGGGGGGGCCGCCGGCGGGGGGGCGCGCGCGGGGCCGGGCCGCGCGCC
>NZ_JBRREK010000077.1:0-13145 GCF_056760235.1 Stenotrophomonas sp. STEN018 | reverse complement strand
CCGGCGCGGGGATCCTTGCTACCAAGCGATCGAAAAGACCTAGTGCCGAACGGTCGCCCGCGCCGGGCTCTCGGCACCTAAGGTGACAGACCGCTAAGAGATAAGTGCCGACCCATGGTCGGCATTGGCTCTACCGGTAATGCCCTTGCCGACCATGGGTCGGCACTACCGAAGGTCCCATGCCCTAGTAGCTTCTCCCGCAGGGAGAAGGACAAAAAAAAGAACGACGCCGTTAGGCGCCGTTCTGGAATATTGCATTCTCCGCGGTGACGATGCGTGCGAAACGACCTTGAACCCGGGGTTCAAGTGGGAACGCTGGGGGGCCATCGGGCTTCCCGCTACAAGGCGGACTTGCACACCCGGCTCCGTCGCGCCCCCGTGGTCGTAATTAAGGGACAAGGCGAATGTTTGCACACGCCGTCGTTCACAGCAGAGAACGCGTCGCCAGTATAACGAGGTTGCACGGCTACGTGCAGTCGTATTTCACTAATTGCGGATTCATCTGTCTGAGCTGGTCAGCTGGGTCAACGCGCGTTGTCGATGGCCAGGTCCAGACGACGGTTCAACTCGTTCATGGCCGATTGAAAGCGCTGCTGCTGGGCGAGTTGCTCATCGCGCACCTGCTGTAGCTCATGCGCCAGATTGAGCGCGGCCAACACCGCGATGCGGTCGACCGCCGCCATCCGGTTGCTGCCGCGGATTTCGCGCATCTTGCCGTCGAGCACGCGCGCGGCCGCGGTGAGGCTTTCGCGCTCGGTCGGTTCCACGCCAACGGTGTACTCGCGGTCCAGGATATGGACGCTGACCGGTTCGTTGTTGCTCACGTGTGCTGCTCCAGCGACTTGAGGCGGGTGATCATGGCTTCCACCCGGGAGCGGGCCTGTTCGTTCTTGGTCAGCAACTGCGAGCGCTCGCTGATCAGCTGTTCCTGCTGCTGGCGCAGGCTGCGGTTTTCATCGCTCAGCCGCTGGTTGCGCTCAAGCAGCAGCTCGAGGCGGGAGGCGAGGGCCAGCAGCTGGCCAGCGGGGTCGAAGGAGTCCATGGATGGAACGATAGGCATGGCGATGAGGGCCGGTCAAGAAGGAGTATGCAGTGCGATTGGTACACTGTGCGGCCGTCGTCATCTTGCCGGTGCCGGCGTTCCTCTCCGCTTTACAGATCAGTGACATGACCGACCTTCCTTCCGTCAAAGACATCCTCCAGGCCAGCCAGTCGCTGGGCCTGGCTGCTTCCCCGGCCGAACTCCACGGCGGACTGTGCGGCTGGTTGGCCGCTGGTGGCGCCGACGAGCCGTCCTGGCCGGCCAAGGTGCTGGCCGACGACGGCCTGTCGACCCCGGAACCTGGCAGCGTGCTGGACCGGCTGCGTCAGGCCACGGTCGCGCAGTTGGAAGACCGCGACTTCGCCTTCGAGCTGGTGCTGGTGGATGCCGCCGAGCCGCTGCAGGTGCGTACCGAGGCATTGTTTGAGTGGTGCCGGGCTTTCCTGGGCGGTTTCGGCCTGGCTTCGGGCAAGCGCCCGGCGCTGAGCGAGGAAGGCGAAGAGGCGCTGCAGGATCTGGCGCGTCTGGCGCAGGCCTCGATTGACGAGTTCGACAGTGCCGATGAAGACGAGGATGCACTGTCCGAGATCGAAGAGTTCGTGCGCGTTGCCGCCTTGTTGCTGCATGGCGACTGCGTAATGGGCTCGCGCCACCGGCAAAGCCTGAACTGAGGTTGGCGATGAAGCGTCTGTCCGGGATCACCCCAGCCGAGTACGCCCGCCGCCGCCGGCAGTTGATGGAGGCGGCGGGCGATGACGCCATTCTGGTGCTGCCTGCGGCAGCGGAGCGGGTACGCAGCAACGACACGTTCTTCCCGTACCGTCAGGATTCGGATTTCTGGTATCTGAGCGGGTTCCAGGAGCCGGAGGCGGTGCTGGTGCTGATCCCGGGGCGCAAGCACGGTGAGGCGATCCTGTTCTGCCGCGAGCGCGACCCGGACCGTGAAGCCTGGGACGGCCCGCGCGAAGGCCAGGATGGTGCGGTCTCGCACTACGGCATGGACGACGCCTATCCGATCGAGGATCTGGACGAAATCCTGCCGGGTCTGCTGGAAGGCCGCTCGCGGGTGTACTACCACTTCGGCCGCGACGCCGACTTCGATCTGAAGTTGATCGGCTGGGTGAACCGGGTGCGTTCGCAGGTGCGCAATGGCGCACAGCCGCCGCATGAGTTCCTGGAGCTGGGGCATCTGTTGCACGAGCAGCGTCTGTACAAGAGTGCTGATGAGATTGCGTTGATGCAGGCGGCAGCTGATATCAGTGTGAGTGCACATCGTGCGGCGATGCGTGCAGCACATGCGGGTATCCATGAATACGAATTGCAGGCGGAATTGGAGCGCGAGTTCCGCGCCGCCGATGCGTGTTCTGCGTACAACAGCATTGTTGGTGCTGGCGCGAATGCCTGCGTGTTGCATTATCGCGACAACAACAGCGGCAGCCGTGATGGTGATCTGGTGTTGATCGATGCGGGTGCGGAGTATCGCGGTTACGCCAGCGATATCACCCGGACTTTCCCGGTCAATGGCCGTTTCAGCGAGGAGCAGCGCGCGCTGCATGATCTGGTGTTGGCGGCGCAGGCGGCGGCCTTGGAGCAGGCGCAGCCGGGCATTGCCTACGAGGAAGGGCATCTTGCTGCGGTGGAGGTTTTGACCGAGGGGTTGTTGCGTCTGGGTTTGCTGAAGGGTGACCTGGAGGAGAACATTCTCGAACGCCATTACCAGCGTTTCTACCGGCACAAGACCGGGCATTGGCTGGGCATGGATGTGCACGATGTGGGCGATTACCGGGTAGCCGGCGAATCGCGTTTGTTGGAGCCGGGCATGGTGTTCACCATCGAGCCTGGGTTGTACATCTCGCCGGACGATCGCAGTGTGGAGGCGCGTTGGCGCGGCATTGGTATCCGCATCGAGGATGATGTGTTGATCACCGAGGACGGGCACCGGGTGTTGACCGGTGCGCTGGAGCGCAGTGCCGACGAGATCGAAGCCTTCATGGCCAAGCGCTGAGGCGCAAGGTGCTCGGCTGTAGAGGTTGCACTTGCCTCTGTATTTACCCCAGCACTTGCCCTTGCACTTGCCCTCCCTTACGCAAAGCGTAGGGGAGGGTATGGGAGGGGTGCAGTTGCGGTTGCTCTAGCCGTTGCTGTTGTTGTTGTAGTTGCTCTGCGCTTTTGACGTACGGGCCCCTTCCGCAGCGACGCAGCCGACGGATAGGACCCCGAATGGGGCGACGTGCATGGATGCACGTCGTTTTTCGACGATACAAGGATGTATCGTCGAAAAATCCCGGCGGCGGAGTGGACCCACGACGCGCAGCGTTGTGGGCGCGGAGGCAGGGTGTGCTTTCTTTTGGTTACTTTTTCTTTGCACAAGCAAAGAAAAGTGACTCGCGCCCCGAAGGGGAGTGAAAGTCTTTGCCTTTGCCTTTGCTCTCGCTCCAACGGCAACGGCAACGGCAACGGCAACGGCAACGGCGACGGCAACGGCAACGGCAACGGCGACGGCAATCAAGATCAAGATCAAGGGCTTTCGCCCGCCTGCGGCGCGCGAGCACACCTTTCTTTGCTTGTGCAAAGAAACGTGGCCCAAAGAAAGCACACCCTGCCTCCGCGCCTTCCGCGCTGCGCGCTACAGGTCCACTCCGCTGGCAGGATTTTTCGACGATACATCCTTGTATCGTCGAAAAACGACGTGCATCCATGCACGTCGCCCCGTGCGGGGTCTTGTCTGCCAGCTCCGTCGCTGCGGAAGGGGCCCGTACGTCAAAAGCGCAGAGCAACGGCAACGGCAAGTGCAAGGGCAACTGCAAGTACAAAGCAAAGCAAAGCAACGGCACCCCTCCCTGGCCCTCCCCTACGCTGCGCGTAAGGGAGGGGAAACAGCCGAAGCAAAAGCGAAGCCGACGCTGCAGCCTGGCTGGTTCGGTCTAGGAGGGTGGGTTGCGAAAGATAGGTGCGACAGCCAAGGCGGACATCAATGCATCCGCCGTATCGATCATCCCGGGCGCATTGCGCGCCCGGGGTTCAATCACAGAGCGACTGATGTCGCCCGTACATCAGGCCTGAGCAGCAAATTCCGGGCGGGTCAGGTTGTCCGCTTCGCCGTCGGTGCATAGCACCTCGTCTTCAATGCGTACGCCACCGTAAGGACGGAAGAAGTCCACGCGGTCCCAGTTGACGCTGGCGGCGTTGCCGGCCTTCTTCACCTCGTCCAACAACATGTCGATGAAGTACAGGCCCGGCTCGATGGTCACCACCATGCCTGGCTCCAATACGCGGGTCATGCGCAGATACGGGTGACCGGCTGGGCGTTCGACGCGGCCACCGTCTTCGCTGGCGGCAAAGCCTGCCACGTCGTGCACCTGCGCGCCGATCAGATGGCCAATGCCATGCGGGAAGAATGCAGCGCTTACGCCAGTCGCCAATGCTGCTTCCGGCGAAACCGTGATCACGCCGAAATCCTTGAGGATGCCCATCAGCGACAAGTGCGCATCAACATGCAGTTGCTTGTAGTCAAAACCCGGGCGTACCGCCGCACACATCTTCAGCTGCGCCGCGTCGATCGCATCGATGAAGGACTGGAACTCGTCGTGGCCGGCTGCTGCATAGGTACGGGTGATGTCGCTGGCGTAACCATGCGCCGAAGCGCCGGCGTCGATCAGGAAGCTGCGCAGCGGCTGCGGTGCCTGCTTGCCCAGGTCGGTGTAATGCAGCACGGCGGCATGTTCGTTCAGGCCGATGATGTTGCCGTACGGCAGCTCATTGGCGTCCTGACCAACAGCGCTGCAATACGCCATGTGGATCTCGAACTCGCTGGCACCGGAGCGGAACGCTGCTTCGGCCGCGCGGTGGCCACGCACGGCCAATGCCTGTGCTTGCCGCATCAGCGCGATCTCGTACGGCGTCTTGTAGCCGCGGTGCCATTCCAGGTAATTGATCACCGCCGCCGGGTTGTTCGGGGCAAAGCCACCGAGTGCGCTCTGTGCCTCGCCGAGGATGGCGCAGCGGCTCGGGTCGGCTGGCAGCAGGGCCAGCGCTTCGTCCGGCTTGCGGATGATGTGGATATCGAAATGCTCCACCCACCAGCCGCTCGGGGCGTCCGGTACCACGTGCCAGTAGTCGAACGGTTGGTAGAACACCAGGGTCGGGCGCTTGCCCGGGGTGTGGATCAGCCAGCTATAGGGCAGCTTGGTCAGTGGCAGCCAGGTCTTGAACTGCGGGTTGACCGCGTATGGGTAATCGCGGTCATCGAACACCTGGTAGTGCTGAGTGCCGCTGGGAACCACCAGGTGATCGAAACCAGCGCGTGCCAGCGCCGTGTCGGCGCGGCGGATCATTTCGCCGAGGTGGTGGGCGTACAGGCTGCCTGGATCTTGCTGGTTCATCGCGGTGGCTCGCTGGGACATGCGGAATGCAGGCCCCAATTTTGCCGCAATCAGCCTGCTGCTGCTGTGCCGTTTTCGGCACTCAGGCTGCGGGGATGTTGCCTTCGATCCACTGCACCAGGCGCTCACGATGGGCCTTGTCCAGCGTCAGGAAGCGGAACCCGGCCCATGACTGCTCGGGCGCATGGGTGGGCTCGCACCACAGCAGATGCACGCCAACGTCAATTTGCAGGTGGCCGCCGCGGCCGTCAGGGATCGGGAACTGCAGCTGATACAGCGCGTCCTCGTGCATGGGCACGGAGGTGATCAGCAACATGCCGGTTTCGGACACGTTGCCGAGCCGGCCGATCTGGGTGCCGGTCATCTGGTCACGTACCTGCACCAGTTCGGGCACCTGCAGGCGCGGTGCGCGGCGGGTATTGGTGATCATGCGGATTCCCCGCTGTTGGAGGCTTGGCCGGCGATCGAGCGCAGCGCGCGCACGGTGGCCTGCCAGGCGCGGTCGATCAGGCGGCCCTTGTCTTCGGTGACGATGCGCAGCTGGCCCTTGGCCATCAGCCGTGACATCGCGTCGAGTGAATTCTCCGAGACCTTCTGGCCGCGCTGGTTCACGAACAGCGCATTGCCGGTGATCAGGCTGTACCACGACAGGCGCTGGCGCCGGTTGTCGCCTTGCTGGTTGACGGTGAATTCGAACCAGGTACCGAACGGCAGGGTGCGCAGCTGGCGGTAGTGCGCTTCCTCTTCTTCGGTTCGGGCGGGCTCGACTTTCTTGCGGCGCTCTTCTTCTTCCGGCTCGCCGGCCTCGCCCAAGCGGGTACGTGCCTTGAGCTTGGCGGTCAGTTCGGTGCGCGAGGTGATCTCATCCTCGCCGCCGGGCGTGGACAGCCGGCGGGAGATGGCCGCAGCCTCATCCTGGTGGTAGCCCACCTGCAGCAGCGATTGTTCGATTTCCTCACCGAAGCTGACATCGGCCGCGCCACCGGGCGGTAAGCCGGTGATCTCGCTGATGCGGCGCGTGGCCTGTTCGCGTTGCTGCCACTCCTCGGAACCTTCGCCTTGGCGCAGCAGGGTGAGGGTAAGCACGTCGGCCCATGCCTTGCGCAGCAGGGTCTGTACGAACTTGGGCGGTTCGGTGGTCTGGCACAGGTCGTCGATGGTGCTGTTGGCCAGCTGTTTGGCGGCCTCCAGACGTTCCTTGCCGCGCGCGGCGTCGACCTGTCGGCGCTCGGCCATCTCCGCGCGTCGGGCCGCCGAGCGCAGATGTCCCTGGATGATGTCGTTGGCTTCAACGAAGACGGACTCGTCGCCCTGGTAGTCGTTGACGACCTTGTTGACCGCGTCCTTGAGCTTGAGCAGCAGTACGGGATCGCTGTCTTCGTCACTGAGCCAGACCGCACCGGACTCGGCGACCGCATTGAGCAGCTCGCGGGCCGGGTGCTGGTCACGCAGGAAGAATTCCTGGTCGCTGATCGCGGCGCGCGCCAGCGGTACCTGCAGGCGCCGCAGTAGGTCAGCGGCCGGGCCCTCGCTGCGCACTTCGCGCTGCAGCTCGGTGTAGAGCATGCCCAGCAGGTCCATGGTGTCGCCGTCCTGCACCGACAGCGTCGCAGCAGGGCCGTGGTCGGCCTTGACCTGCGCCATCATCGCGTTGCGGATGTCGGCCATGCTGTGGCGGCTGCCGGAAGACGAGGCGGCGGTCTGCAGCTTGCCCAGCACGTCCAGCGCGGTCTGGGTGGAGACGGGCTGGGCTGGAATGCTTGCGCTGTTGGCGTTGCCTGCAGCAGCGTATGCAGCCGTGCCGGCAGTTGCGGCTGAACCTGTCGCGGCGTGGTGTGCCTGTGCGTGCGCCTGCAGGGCGGCAAAGTCGGGCATGCCGCCAGCCCCCCCCGTTGCGCCTGCGGCTGCACCAGCACCAGCATTGCCACCGCCACCGCCACCGCCACCGCCACCGCCTGCACCAGAGCTCAGCGTAAGCGCGTGGCGGGCGGCATCAAGCAGGCTGTGCAGGCTTTCCATCGGTGGCATGGCGGCGCTACTGGCGGGCATCTGCACGGGCTCGGCGCTGACCTGGGTAGGTGCAGCTGCCGGGCTGCCCAACAGCTCATTGGAAATATTGGCCCACGATGCAGCCGGAGCCTGGCCTTGCCAGCTGGTCAGCGGGGTTGCGCCTGCGGAGCGAGGCCCGGCGCCGCCAGCATCGGCCTGTCCGCCAGCAGCACCCGCGCCTCGCGGGGCGGAAGGACGCGGAAGATGTGGCCTATACACCAGACCCGGAAGCACGCCTTCGCGCTCCAGCAGGATATTCAGGCGGTCTACCAGTTCAGCATGGCGCGTCATGGTCATGCGTTCGAATACCTGGAACAGCACCAGCTGGGTATCGAGGTTGAGCTGCATCTGCTCGCCGGCGTCGCGCAGTGCCCGGCACTGCGCGTAGGGGCCGACCGGTAGACGCTCTGGATCAAATGCTGGCTGCGCAGCCAGTACTGCAAACCGCTGTCCCAACAACAGCAGTGGGCTGGGGGCGCGGAACGCTTCGCGACGCGCCATTTCATGCAGCACGATGTCGCGGTCGATGTCGGTGTCCTCGACCAGGGTCATCGACTTGAATGTCGCTGCGTGCGCTTCCTGGTCGGGTTTGGGCGGATCCTTGAAGCTCGCTACTTGCACGGCCAGCGCGTCAAGAAACAGATCCGGGAACTGTTCCATATGCTCGCGCAACACCCGCAGCTGGGCGTAGATGTCGGACTGAACCTGGCTGTGGTGGGCCAACTCCGCGCGTTTGAACAAGGCGCGCTCCAGCTCGATGGCGGTCAGCTGCAGCGGCGTGCGCAGGACTTCATCGGTGGCTTGGAAGATGCTTTCCAACAAGTGACGCACGCGGGCAGATACCGGCGCAGTGGCGATCCTTGCCATGGATTGGCTGGCTGAGCGTGGTGCGGTGCCTGACATCCTGTGTTCCTTCCCCCTGAATGGGCGTTTTCTATCATTTATGTGATGTAACGGCCACTTTTCGCAGGTCTTACGCCAGGAACAGCTCCACCACATCGTTGGTGAAGCGGCGACCAAGCTCGGTCGGAGTCCAGTATTCACCGTTGCTGGCGAGCCAGCCACGTTCAACTGCCATTGCCAGAGAAGGTAGAAGCACGCTCCGTGCCAAACCGGTGCGCGATTCAAAATCGCGCAGGCTGAAGCCCTCGTGCAGGCGCAGCAGATTGAGCATGTACTCGAACGGCAGCCGCTCCGGGCTGATCACGTCATCGCCGCCGATGCTGGCCAGGCTGCCGGCGGTGTCCATGAAGGTCTGCGGGTGCTTGTGCTTCCAGCGGCGCAGCACGTGCTGCTCGGCGCCGGAGCTGATCTTGCCGTGGGCGCCGGCGCCGATGCCCAGGTAGTCGCCAAAGCGCCAGTAGTTGAGGTTGTGCTGGCATTGCCAGCCGTCGCGGGCATAGGCGCTGACCTCGTAGTGACCATAGCCACGCTCGGCGAGCAGGGCCTGGCAATGTTCCTGGATGTCCCAGGCGCTGTCTTCGTCGGGGATGCCTTGCGGTGGCCGGGCGAAGAACACCGTATTCGGTTCCAGCGTCAGCTGGTAATGCGAGATATGGGTGGGATCGAGGGCGAAGGCGCGCTCGAGGTCGTATTCGGCCTGGGCCAGCGTCTGCTGCGGCAGCGCGTACATCAGGTCGATGTTGAAGTTCTTGTAGCCGGCATCCTGCGCCAGTTTGACCGCGCGTTCGGCTTCGTTGCTGTCGTGGATACGACCCAGGCGCTTGAGCGCTTCGTCGTTGAAGGTCTGGATGCCAAAGCTGATGCGATTCACGCCAGCGGCACGGTAGCGGTCGAAGCGGCCGTGTTCGGCCGTGCCCGGGTTGGTCTCCAGGGTGACCTCCAGGTTCGGCGCGAAGCGCAGCCGTGCACTGGCTGCCTGCAGGAAGCGGTCGATCGCCTCGGGCGGGAACAGGCTGGGCGTCCCGCCACCGAAGAACACGCTGCTGACCACACGCCCCCACACCAACGGCAAGTCCTGGTCCAGGTCGCGGATCAGCGCATCGATATAGGCATCGAACGGCAACTCGCCCTTGGCGCTGTGCGAGTTGAAATCGCAGTACGGGCATTTGCGCACACACCACGGCAGGTGCACGTATAGCGCCAGCGGCGGCGGCACCAGTTGCACGCCGGCAGCGTGGCCGTGATCGACCGAACAGGAGTCGCCGGGAAGGTGGTTGCAGTGGTCGTGGGAGTGCGGCATGGACGGCTGTTGGAAATATTGGGAGTTCGAAGGTGGGGGCGTTACTGCGTGGCCAGCAGGATTGGATCGACCAGCGAGCGTGGCTGTGCGCGAAGCACCGTAGCGGCGATGTCACGGAACATCGGCGAAGGTCCTTGGTAACTGCCCATCTCGTTGTCCATGAGGCGATGGCTTTTCGGCCGGGTGCCGTTGCGCATATGCAGGTACAGGCCGGAGACCATGCCTTTACGGTTGTCCGCGAAGTTGTCGTAACGAACTTCGAGTACGTCGAACAGTGGTATTTGACGCCAGCGGTGCGCGGTGGAGATGTTGTGGTAGCGAAGATGTCCTGCTTTCTCGTCCAGCACAACGCGTTGCCACATGATGGGTGCTGAGATCAATCCGACCGTCAGTACACCGGCCAGTGACCACAACGGGAGCGTAAGCCAGGGATACGTCCCGTCATAGGCCAGCAGACCGCCGACGATTGCTCCGCTGATGCCGCCGAGGATGGCGACCGCCTGTACAAGTATCATGCGGGTCCGATAGCGGCGTAGCGTCATTCCTTGACCTCCGTGATCAATCGCGCTTGAGTTGCGACAGTTGCTGCAACAACAGCTGCAGCGCCTTGGCGCGATGGCTGCGGCCGTTCTTCTGCGCCGGCTCCATCTGCGCGGCGGTAAGCCCCAGTTCTTCGTCCAGGAACACCGGGTTGTAGCCGAAGCCGTTGCTGCCGCGTAGTTCGTCGATGATGCGGCCTTCCCAGCTGCCTTCGCAGATCAGCGGTTGCGGATCGTTGGCATGGCGCAGCAGCACGATCACCGCGTAGAAACGCGCGGTGCGGCGCTCGGCTGGGACGTCGCGCAGCGCATCGAGCAGCTTGGCGTTGTTGGCAGCATCGTCGGTGGGGCTGCCGGCATAGCGCGCGCTGTACAGGCCGGGCGCGCCGTCCAGTGCATCGACGATCAGCCCGGAGTCATCGGCAAGCGCCGGCAGGCCGGTCACCGTGCAGGCGTGGCGGGCTTTGATCAGCGCGTTTTCGACGAAGGTCAGGCCAGTTTCCGGTACATCGTCCACGCCCAGCTCGCGCTGCGGCACGATCTGCAGCGGCAGCTGCGCCAGCATCGCCTGCAGTTCCTTCAATTTGCCGGCGTTGCCGCTGGCCAGTACCAGTTTCATTGCTTGGGCTCCAACAAGTCCCAGGTGTTGCCATACAGGTCGCGGAACACCGCGACCGTGGCATAGGGTTCATCGCGCGGGGCTTCGAGGAATTCCACGCCCTGCGCGAGCATTGCCGTGTGGTCGCGATGGAAGTCATCGGTGTGCAGGAAGAAGCCAACGCGGCCGCCGGTCTGGTTGCCGATGCGGCTGCGTTGTTCCTCGCTGCTGGCACGTGCCAACAGCAGCGCCGCGGCGCTGCCATCAGTAGGGCCGACCACCACCCAGCGCTTGCGGCCTTGGTCAAGATCCTCCAGCAGCTGGAAACCGAGCTTGCCGGTGTACCAGGCGATGGCTTCGTCGTAGTCGGCGACTACGAGGGTGACCAGGGAAAGGCGCCGGTTCATGCCTGCGCCAAAGCCGCCTGCTGGGCGTCGAACAGCTCGCGGATGCCCTTTTCGGCCAGTACCAGCAGCGCGTCCAGTTCGTCGCGACGGAAGGCGTGGCCTTCGGCCGTGCCCTGCAGCTCGATGAAACCGCCACCGTCATTCATGACGATGTTCATGTCGGTATCGCAGTCGCTGTCCTCGGGGTAATCCAGGTCCAGTACTGGCTGGCCCTTGTAGACGCCCACCGAGACCGCGGCGACGGCGCCGAACAGCGGGTTGCGCTTGATCTCGCCACGCTTCATCAGCAGGTTCACTGCATCCACCAGTGCCACGTATGCGCCGGTGATGGCGGCGGTGCGGGTGCCGCCGTCGGCCTGCAGCACGTCGCAGTCCAAGGTGATGGTGCGTTCGCCCAGCGCATTGCGGTCGATGCAGGCACGCAGGGTGCGGCCGATCAGGCGCTGGATTTCCAAGGTGCGACCACCCTGTTTGCCGCGCGCGGCTTCACGGTCGGAGCGGGTGTGGGTGGAGCGCGGCAGCATGCCGTATTCGGCGGTGACCCAGCCTTCGCCCTTGCCACGCAGGAAGCCGGGGACCCGGTTCTCGACGCTGGCGGTGCACAGCACGCGGGTGTCGCCAAAACTCACCAGCACCGAGCCTTCGGCATGGCGGGTGAAGGAACGCTCGATGGTGACGGTGCGCATCTGGTCGGCCTGGCGGCCGCTGGGACGGGAAAAGGTCATGGGGAATCCGGTTAGTACGAGGTGAACTGGCGGGCGTCTGGGTGGTGGATGCACCAGCGTCCAGAGGTGGCTAGGGTACCATTCGCCCTTTGAAACACATCGGAAAGCACATGATTCGGAGCATGACCGCCTATGCCGGCGGCGAACGCATCACCGCGTGGGGCACCTTGGGCTGCGAACTGCGCTCGGTGAACCACCGGTTCCTGGAAGTGGGCGTGCGTCTGCCCGAGGACCTGCGTGCGCTGGAGCCGCAGCTGCGCGAGCGCATTGCCGCCCGGGTCAGCCGCGGCAAGCTCGACCTGGTGATGCGCCTGCGCGCGCCGGAAGCCGCCACCTCGCTGGCAGTCAACGAGGTGCTGGTCGAGCAGCTGTCTGAATTGGCCCAACGCCTGCAGGGGCGATTCCCCGGGATGCAGGTGGGTTTCACCGATCTGCTGCAACACCCCGGCGTATTGCGTGCCGAGGCCACCGACAGTGCCGCCCTGCATGTTGAAGCGCTGGCCCTGCTGGAAGAGACCGTCACCAGCTTCGTACAGGCGCGTGAGCGTGAAGGCGACAAGCTGGCGACGGCGATCAGCGAACGCGTCGATTCGGTCGAGCGCATTGCAGCCGAAGTGCGCGAACTGATCCCGGCCATCCGTGAAGGGCAGCGGGTCAAGCTGGCCGCACGCCTGGCTGACCTGCCGCACCCGGTTGACCCGGGCCGGGCAGAGCAGGAACTGGTGATGTGGCTGCAGAAGCTCGACGTGGACGAGGAACTTGATCGTCTGGACAGCCATATTTCGGAAATCCGTCGCGTGCTGCGCCAGCGTGAGCCGGTGGGCCGTCGCCTGGACTTCCTGCTGCAGGAGTTCAACCGCGAAGCCAACACCCTGGGCTCCAAGTCGGTGGACGCGCGCACCTCCAACGCCGCCGTGGAGCTGAAAGTGCTGATCGACCAGATCCGCGAACAGGTCCAGAACATCGAGTAAGTGTAGTGCCGAGCCACGCTCGGCCAGGATCCAGCGTAGTGCCGAGCCATGCTCGGTAAAGCCATCCCAGGATCCAATGTAGTGCCGAGCCATGCTCGGCAGAGGCCTTGCCGGTAACGCCCCAGCCGAGCATGGCTTGTATGTTCCTCCCGGCTCCTACGAGGTATGTAGGAGCCAGGGTGGAGGGACCGTCAACATGATATCTGCGGATACCAGCCGACAGACGAGC
>NZ_JBRREK010000076.1:0-13338 GCF_056760235.1 Stenotrophomonas sp. STEN018 | reverse complement strand
CCGCCCGCCTCCTCCCAGCCCCCCCCCCACACCCCCCCCCCCCCCCCCCCCCCCCCCCCCCCGCCCCCCCCCCCCCCCCCCCCCCCCCCCGCCCCCCCCCCCCCCGCCCCCCCCCCCCCCCCCCCCCCCCCCCCCCCCCCCCCCCCCCCCCACTACAAGTCCCTCTCCTGTTTGGGGGAGAGGGGTTGGGGTAAGGGCTGCCTTTGTTTAGAGCGCAGCCATGCTGCGCTGTGGCTTTACCGGCAAGGCCTCTGCCGAGCATGGCTAGGCACTACAGGTCAGGTTGGCTGAAGCGGATGTTCATTCGACGGCCATCTGAGGCTGTCGATTCACGCAATTGCGCCTACCATGCTGCGGTCCCCTACCGGCTTGCCTTTCCATGCAACGACGCGACTTCCTGCGCAACGCCGCAGCCGCTCTGGCGGCCTTCGGTCTTCCGGCCTTTACTGCCTGCGCGGCCGGCAAACCGGCACAGCTGGGCCTGCGTCGCCTGGGCCAGCCGCAGCCTTTCGACTTCGCCACCCTCAAGGGCCAGGCTCGCGCGCTGGCACAGGCGCCCTACAAGAGCCACAAGCGCACCCTGCCGGGCGCGCTGGAGAAGCTCGACTGGGACCAGTACCAGTCCATCAGCTACCGGCAGGATCATGCGCTGTGGGCTGACCAGCCCGGCAAGTTCCAGGCCAAGTTCTTCCATCTGGGCCTGTACTTCCATTCGCCGGTACGCATGTTCGACGTGGTCGATGGCAAGGCGCAGGAGCTGGCCTATGACGGTGCGGCTTTCAACTACGGCAAGAGCGGCATCCACGGTGGCCAGTTGCCCGCTGACCTGGGCTTCGCCGGCTTCCGCCTCAATACCCGCAGCGATACCGACCGCGACTTCGCCGCCTTCCTCGGCGCCAGCTATTTCCGCGCGGTAGGCAAGGAAGGGCAGTACGGGCAATCGGCGCGCGGCCTGGCCATCGATACCGGCATGGGCCGCCCGGAGGAGTTCCCGGACTTCATCGCCTATTACCTGGAGCAGCCGTCAGCGGATTCCGACACGCTGGTGGTCTACGGCCTGCTGGATTCGCCCAGCGTTGCCGGTGCCTATCGTTTCGCCATCACCAATGGCGATGTGCTGCTGATGGATATCGACAGCGCGCTGTATCCGCGCAAGGAAATCGAGCGGCTTGGCATCGCGCCGTGCACCAGCATGTACCAGGTCGGCGAGAACGACCGCCGCATGGATTGGGATTGGCGCCCGGAGATCCACGACACCGATGGCTTGTCGATGTGGAACGGGGCAGGCGAATGGATCTGGCGGCCGCTGTGCAACCCAGCCAATCTGCGTTTCAACATGTTCGTCGACAACAACCCGCGTGGCTTTGGCCTGCTGCAGCGTGACCGCAACTTCGACCATTACCAGGACGACGGCGTGTTCTATGAGAAACGCCCCTGCCTGTGGATCGAACCGAAGGGGCAATGGGGCGAAGGCTCGGTGCAGTTGGTGGAGATTCCCACCGTTGACGAAACCTTCGACAACATCGTCGCCTTCTGGAATCCCAAGGCCAAGCCGCAACCGGGCGAGGAATTGCTGGTTGGCTACCGGCTGTACTGGGGCGCCGAGCCGCCGGCACGTCCGCCGCTTGCCCACTGCGTTGCCAGCCGCACCGGCCTGGGCGGCATCATCGGCAAGAAACGCGAGTATTTCTCGTGGCGTTTCGCCGTCGACTTTGAAGGCGGCGAACTGGCCAGCCTGATCGACAAGGGCGAAGTGGAAGCGGTGCTGGAAACCAGCCGCGGCCGCGTGGAAGTGGTGTCGGCGCGTCCGCTGCGTGAGATCAAGGGCTACCGCGCCATGTTCGACCTGGTGCCGCCGGACGGCAGCACCGAGCAGATCGACGTGCGCCTGTACCTGCGCAGCGGTGGCAAGACCCTGACCGAGACGTGGTTGTACCAGTACACCCCGCCGGCTGCGGGGGCGCCTGAGCGGACGTTGTATTGATTGCAAGTGAGGCTGCATTCAAAGTCGGTGTTTCATGAGCTCCGGCTCCCTTCGGTGCTTGTTTGATGCATCCAGACAACGATCTCCAGGCAGCGCAAGAGCTGCGGCAACGTGCGGTGACTTTCACGCTGCGGGGCTTTTCTGCAGCACCACAGCGGGTCGCTGCTCTATCCGGCGTGGCGGCGCATGGTCTCGGGTCGGCCGGGCAGGTGCGTCGGCTAGGGCAGGCGCCATTGAAGCGATCCTATGTCAGCTGGCACCTCTGTATGCCACCGTCCACATCGATGTTTGCGATGGTTCCAATGATCGTCAACTATCTCGGTGGCGAGGAGAACATCCAGCGGGTGCTGCGAGAGGTGGTGCCGGAGTTTGTTGAAGTAGACCTGTTGTTGCCGGTGAAGAACTCACCCGAGCAGGAAGGGGGCTTCATCGCGAATCAGGACCTTGCCTGCTTGACCCGGCTGGGGGCCACCTTGGTCTTCAGCTATTTTTCGCACCTGACTAGCGACAATTTAGAAATGCCATGAACACCGGGGCGGTTTTGATTCCGCCCCGGGCCGAGATCAAGGCTTGTCGGTGGCGGCGGGAATGCTCATCGCGGGCTTGCCCACTTCCACCGTGCCACGGCGAATTTTCATCCAGGTTTCGTCCTGCCACTTCTGGTAAAGATCGGGATCCCAGTATTTCTTGTCATACAACCGGTCAGCTTTGATGGTGCGTTGCATTCCGCCGTCGTTGTAGACGATATCGACATTGTTCGACATCGAGCCGGTACGGCTGCCTGTCATTGCACGCAGGCCGCGACTCAGTACTGCCGCTATGCGAGGCTTGGCCACGGCATCACCATATTCGGCCGCGAGCTGTCGGGCTTGAGCACGGGCTACCTCCTGCTGTTCCAGCGGCAGGGCTGCCCAATACTGGTCCCTCAGCTCGACGAACAAGGGGTATCCGCGTTCGGCTGCGACATCCATCCATGCAAATGCCATGACCCGATCTGCAGGGCGTTCCACACCGAACCAGTACATTTCGGCCAGGTAGCCCTGCGCTGGCTTATCCGCATAGCGTGCGGAAAGCCGGAAGTTCTCCATCGCGTTATCGACTTCACCGCGATGCAGTGCGTTTACCCCCCACTGCCGGTACATCATGTCCGGATGACCATCCAGGAATCCGGCGTTGAGTAAGGGCCCGTCTTCTTGTGGTGGTGTTTCGGCGGCGACAGCGGGCAGACAAAGCGGCAACAGCAGGATGATGAATAAATATCGGAACATGGTGGGCATCATTCTTCCTTGGAGACGGTCGCAGCCTATGGGGCACAGGGGCTAATGTAAATTGGCCCTACAACGGCAGCGGCGCCTGCATCGGATCAATCCGGCCCTCACCCCGCGTGATCTTCTTGAACTCAGCCCGGCTCACCGACACATAGCGGTCATTGCCGCCGATCTCCACCTGCGGGCCGTCCTGCACGGCAAATCCGTTCTCGTCCACGCGCACGGTCATCGTGGCCTTCTTGCCGCTGTGGCAGATGGTCTTGATCTCCTGCATCTCGTCGGCCCAGGCCAGCAGGTACTGGCTGCCTTCGAACAATTCGCCGCGGAAATCGGTACGCAGCCCGTAGCACAGGGCCGGAATGCGCAGCTGGTCGACGATCTCGGACAGCTGCCAGACCTGTGACTTGCTCAGGAACTGGGCTTCGTCGACCAGTACGCAGCCGAGCTTGCCGTGGGCGGCGATGTCCTGCTGGATCAGCTTCTCCAGGTCGGTATCGCGCTCAAAGGTGGTCGCTTCAGCCTGCAGGCCGATCCGCGAGGCGACCACGCCGGTGCCGGCGCGGTGGTCCAGGTGCGGGGTCAGCAGGGCAACCCGCATGCCGCGCTCGCGGTAGTTGTGCGCCGATTGCAGCAGGGTGGTGGTCTTGCCGGCGTTCATCGCCGAATAGTAGAAATAGAGCTTGGCCATGGCCCATTTTACCGCGCCAGCCGGCGCTCACGGGCGATGGCTTACACTGCCTGCCTGCGACTGAAACCACCCCATGCTGGACTCCCTCAATCCCCCCCAACGCGCGGCGGCTGTGCACGCCGAAGGTCCTCTGCTGGTGCTGGCTGGTGCCGGCAGCGGCAAGACGCGCGTGATCGTCGAGAAAATCGCCCATCTGATCGGCATTCGCCGCTACCCGGCCCGCCGTATCGCCGCGATCACCTTCACCAACAAGTCGGCCAAGGAAATGCGCGAGCGTGTGGCCAAGCGCCTGCGTGCCGAAGACGCCGCCGAAGTCACCATCTGTACCTTCCATGCGCTGGGCCTGAAGTTCCTGCAGATCGAACATGAACACGTGGGGCTGAAGCGCAGTTTTTCCATCTTCGATGCCGACGATGCCGGCGCGCAGATCAAGGATCTGCTCGGCGGCACCAATGCCAAGCCCGATGACATCGAGGACATGAAGAACCTGATCTCGCGGGCCAAGAACTCCGGGCTGTCGCCCGCGCAGGCGATGGCGGCGGCGCGCAGCAACCGCGAGAAAGACGCGGCGATGGTCTACGAGCTGTACCAGACCCGTTTGACCTCGTTCAACGCGGTCGATTTCGATGACCTGATCCGCCTGCCCGTGCAGGTGCTGGAAGAGAACCCGGATATCGCCCTGGCCTGGCGCGAGCGCATCGGCTACCTGCTGGTCGACGAATGCCAGGACACCAACGATGCCCAGTACCGGTTGCTCAAGCAGCTGGCCGGGCCCGCTGGCAACTTCACCTGCGTCGGCGATGACGATCAGTCGATCTATGCCTGGCGCGGTGCCAATCCCGAGAATCTGCAGCAGATGGGCGTGGATTACCCCGCACTGCAGATCATCAAGCTGGAGCAGAATTACCGTTGTTCCAACCGTGTGCTACGCGCGGCCAATGCGCTGATCGCGCATAACCCGCACGAGCATCTGAAGACCCTGTGGTCGGATCAGGCTGACGGCGAGCGCATCCGCGTCTGGGAATGCCGCAACAGTGAACATGAGGCGGAAAAAGTCGCCTCCGAGATCCATTTCCTCGCCACCAACCGCAAGATTCCGTGGAGTGATTTCTGCATCCTGTTCCGCGGCAATTTCCAGTCGCGGCCCTTGGAAAAAGCGATGCAGCTGGTCGGCGTGCCGTATCACCTCAACGGTGGCACGGTGTTCCTGGAACGGCAGGAAGTGAAGGACACGCTGGCCTGGCTGCGGCTGATCGTGAACCCGGACGACGACACTGCCTTCATGCGTGCGGTGCAGTCGCCCAAGCGCGATGTCGGCGCAAGCACGCTGGCCAAGTTGGCGGAGCTGGCATCGGAGAAAGACATTCCGATGGCACACGCCGCTGAAAGCATGGGTGCGCTGGCCCAGCTCACCCCGCGTGCGGCCAATAGCCTGAGCAAGTTCACCGACATCCTGCGCGCGCTGCGGCTGGATATGCGTGGCATGAGCTCAGGCGATCTGGTGCGGCGTGTGTCCAAGGATTCGGGCATGTTGGCCGAACTGCGGAATGCGGCCAAGGACACTGCCGGCTACGAGCGTCGCGCAAACAATCTGGAAGAACTGGCCTCCTGGTTCGAGAGCGGCCCGCGCGGTGCCAGCGCCGCCGACATGGCCGCGCAGCTGGCGCTGATCTCGCGCAACGACAAGGACGACGGTGGCAACCAGGTGCGGATGATGACGCTGCATGCATCCAAGGGTCTGGAGTTTCCGTACGTGTTCATCGTTGGCTGCGAGGACGGCGTGCTGCCGCACCAGGTCAGCCTGGATGAGGGCAACCTGCAGGAAGAGCGGCGCCTGCTGTACGTGGGCATCACCCGCGCCAAGATCCAGTTGTGGATGAGCTTCAGTCGATTGACGCGCAAGTTTGGTGAGCATATCCGGCTCAAGCCCAGCCGGTTCTTCGACGAGATTCCGGCCGGCGAGATCCAGCGCGATGGCGCGGACCCGGTGGCCGATGCCGCGCACAAGCAGGAGCGGGCGAAGGCTGGATTGGCAGCGATTCAAGCGCTGTTTGATTGATGCTTCACCCCTCCCCGTTGGCGCAGCCAAGGGGGAGGCCGGGAGGGGGTAGCTTTGAAACCGGGTCTTGCGCTTTGATTGGGACTCACTGCGAACAGAACCCCTTTGCTTTAAGAGGTAGTGCCGAGCCATGCTCGGCAGGGGGCTCTACCGGCAAAAACCAAAAGCACCCCTCCCCAGCCCTCCCCTCTGCTACGCAGAAGGGAGGGGGCCAAAACCGAGCCTTGCAATGTCCCTGATCCAGACTGAACGCCTGCAACTGCGCCTGCTGCGTGATGACGACGGCGATGCCGCCGCGATGCTGCAATTGCTCAACGAGCCGGGCTTCCACGAATTTATCGGTGATCGCGGCGTGCGCACCGTGGAGGAAGCACGGGAGTATGTGCGCAAGCACACCTTCGGCAGTTACGCCGCACATGGCTTCGGCATGTATGCGATCGAGCGCCGCAGTGATGGTGCCTGGCTCGGCAATGCCGGGCTGGTGCGGCGACCGGGCCTGCCCAGCGCCGATGTCGGTTATGCCTTGCTGGCGCCCTATACCGGGCAGGGCTATGCGCGCGAAGCGGTGCAGGGCGTGCTCGATTACGCCCGCACCACGCTGGGTCTGGGCGAACTGCGCGCGATCGTGTCGCAGGGCAACGCACGCTCGGTCGCCTTGCTGGAAAAGCTAGGCTTCGATGATGGCGGCACGGTGGTGCTGCCGGGCGAGGACGAACAGCTGCTGCTGTTCGTCAACACGCCAAAAGGCTGAGCCGGCTCAGCCGCCCAATTGCTCCTGCAGCGCGGCCAGCTGTTCCTGCAGGGCCGCGACGGTGGCTTCCAGCTGCTGCACGCGTTCTTCCAAGGCGCTGTTGTCGACCGTGGAGGAAGAACCCGACGGCGCACGGTACTGCGCCGCCAAGGCATCCGCATCCACCGGGCCGGACAGCAGGTGCATGAAGCGGTCTTCGCGCTGGCCGGCGCCGCGCGGCAGCTGCACCACAAGGCCGCGTTGCTGCAAGCGCTCCAACTGGTGGCGCAGGTCGGCGGCATCGGCAAACTTGGCCATGCGCTCGCTGCGGGTCGCCAATTCACCGGCGGTCTGCGGACCACGCAGCAGCAACAGGCCGAGCAGGGCGACCTGCTGGCGTGGCAGATCGAGCTTGGGGCCGGTCAGGTGCTCGTAACGGTCGGCGCGCGAGGCGAAGTGCTGGCGCACCAGGCCCAGCGTCTCCAACTGGCGCAGTGCGTGCTGCACCTTGCCGGTTTCCAAGTTCATCACCGGCTCGCGCGCGGTCTTCTGGTTGGCGGCTACCTGGGCGGCATTGACCGTCAGCGGGTAGGTGTCCGGGGTTGTGGCCTCTTTCTCGATCAGGCAGCCCAGCACGCGCGCCTGGGCGGCGTCGAGGATAGGGAAATCGGGGGTCTGGCTGGCGTCGGTCACGGTCCGGGCTCTGGTCTTGCTAGGGGGCGCAAGCATAGCTGAGTGCGGAAATTGCGGTTAAAACCGGGGTCGGAGTGGGGTTTCGTTGCGAAACCCCACTCTGACCCCGGTTTTGACCCGGCAAGGCGGGCAAAGCAGGGAGCCGGTAAACTTGCGCGGTTTTCAAAGATTCCCGGTAGTTGCCATGTCCCGATTCCCCGCCCTTACCCTGCTGGCCGGCGCCGTGCTGTCGCTGGCTGCCTGCAGCTCGACCGCGCCGCTGAGCCGCGTTTCGCCGGCCCCGGCCCCGGCCGACGCCGTCGTAGCTCCGGCCAATGCCCCCAACGACAACCTCAATGCCGTGCTGTGGGTGCAGCGTTCGCAGGAATACCGCGCCAGCGCGCTGCAGACCTGGAAGCTGGCCGGCGCGCAGCTCGACGCGGCCCTGGCCGATGGCAGCTGGACCGCGCTGTTGCCGGAAGAAGGCGGCAATCATCAATCGGCCAAACTGAAGCCGGCGGTGGTGGTGGACGTGGACGAGACCGTGCTCGACAACTCGCCCTATCAGGCGCGGCTGGTGCGCGATGGCAGCAACTACAACGACGCGACCTGGGAAGCCTGGGTGGATGAGCGCAAGGCGCAGCCGGTACCCGGCGCGGTGCAGTTCGCGCAGGCCGCCGCAGCCAAGGGCGTGACCATGATCTACATCAGCAACCGCACCGCAGCGATGAAGGACGCCACCATCGCCAATCTGCGCCAGGTTGGCTTCCCGGTCGCCGATGACAGCGTCTATCTGGGCCTGGGCACGCCGGTGCCGGGCTGCACCGAACATGGCAGCGAGAAGGGCTGCCGCCGCCAGTTGGTGGCGCAGCACTACCGCGTGCTGATGCAGGTGGGCGACCAGTTCACCGATTTCCTGCAGGTCGAGGACAACAGCCTGGCCGCGCGCGACCTGCTGCTGGACAAGTACCAGGGCTGGATCGGCTCGCGCTGGTGGATCCTGTCCAACCCCACCTACGGTGGCTGGGAAGGTGCGGCGATCAACAATGCCTGGTCGCTGCCGGCGGACCTGCGCAACGGGGCAAAGCGTGAAGCGCTGGAGGTGGCCCGATGAGCCGCGCACCGCTGCCGCTGCGTGATGACGAGCGCCTGATCTTCGCCCTCGACGTGCCCGGCAAGACCGAGGCCATCGAGTGGGTGGAAAAGCTTGGTGATGCCGTGTCGTTCTACAAGATCGGCATGGAACTGCTGGCCTCGGGCGAATACTTCGACGTGCTGGATGAACTGGCCAAGCGCGACAAGCGCGTGTTCGTCGACCTGAAATTCTTCGATATCCCGGCCACCATTGCCGGCGTGATCAAGCGCCTGTCGCAGTGGCCGGTGAGCTACTGCACCATCCACGGCTGGCACCCCGGCATGATGGAAGCTGCCGCCGCTGCCAATACGTCGGAGATGCGCCTGCTGGCGGTGACCGTGCTGACCTCGATGGGGCGGGCGGATCTGGCACAGATGGGCATCGACCGTGAACCCGTTGACGTGGTGGTGGAGCGCGCCTTGGCCGCGCAGCGCGCCGGCATCGACGGTGTGATCGCTTCCGGCCAGGAGGCCGCGCCAATCCGTGCGGCGACCGGTCAGGGTTTCTCCATCGTCTGCCCCGGCATCCGCCCCGGCGGCCCGGTGGGCGATGACCAGCAGCGCACCGTGGGCGTGGCCCAGGCTTTTGCCGACGGCGCCGACGCGATTGTCGTCGGCCGGCCGATCCGCCTGGCTGCCGACCCGCGCGCTGCAGCATTGGCAATGCAACTTGAAATTGCCGCTTCATTCAAATGAAATCAATGACTTATCATATTATTCATGAAGTGTTGCATTAACTGAAGCTGGCGCGTAGGCTACGTCTCGTCCGGCTCTGCCGGCGATGCGTCAAACATGTCTACCGGCTTCACGTCGGTTTGAGGGGTCTGTCACCGGCAACGGGGCGGCCTCTTTTTTTATGTCTCAAGTGCCCGGATGAGCGAGCAGGGAATCTAGACGGGGTGTGGGCCAAGGCGCGCACCAAGGGACCATGGCTTCGACTGAACCCGCCCTTCGGCGCCGTGACGGCCGTGCTTGCTGCTGTCACCGGGCAGGCATCAAGATGCTTGGCCTACGGGAGGATAGCCGCCGCCATGCAACGCCGTTCACTACCCCGCTGTCACACCATGATCTTGACGTCGGTCTGCCTTGTAGCCCTGTTGGCGGCCTGCAAGCGCAACGCCGAGCCCTTGCCCGGTGCTGCCACCGAGCCGGCTGCGGCGGTACGCCAGCTGACCCAGCACCTGCGCAACAACGATCTGGTCGGCTATGCGCGCGCGGCGGTGCCACCGGCCCAGTACGCCGAACTGGAGGCTGCCTGGGCGCAGGGCCATAGCCGCTGGCCGCTGACCGAGCTGCCCTTGGACGAAAAGCTGCCAGCGCTGCTGGCCACGCTGTCGGAGCAGGATGCCGAGCACAAGCTGCAGCGCGCCTTCAAGGCGCAGCTGGAGGGCCAGACCGCGGCCGTGCGGCAGGCCGCGCATTCGCTGGGCCTGTTTGGCGTGCAATACATCAGCCATCAAGGCGACTACAACGCAGCCGAGCGTGCGCACTACGTGCAGTTGGTCACCGCGCTCAGCGACTGGGCCCAGGCAGCACCGCTGCCGGACCCCAAGCTGGCGCAGACCTCGATCGCCACCCTCACGGCTGCTGCCCGCGCCACTGGCCTGGCCGATGAGCAGGCCTTCCAGCAGGCCGGCATGACCGGCACCTTGCAGAAGCTCGGCCCGTTCGCCGCGGCCAGCAAGCAGGTGCTGGCCGCGTATGGCCTGAAGCTGGATGAAAGCGTGGAGCAGATGCGTACCGGCCTGGTCTCACAGGACGGCGACCGCGCCACCGTACGCGTGCAGTACCCGTTGGCGGGCAAGCAGCTGGACCTCGAGGTGGCCTTGGTACGCCACGACAAGCGCTGGTATCTGGCCCGTACGCTCAGCGATGTGGATGCGGTACTGGTGGCTGCGCGCGCTGCCGAACAGGCCAAGGCCGATGTCCTGCAAGCGGCCGAAGTCCCAGCTCCGGAAACAGCAGACAACGCCGCAGCGGCGGCTAAGCCATAATGGCGCCGATGTCGAAACAGAAATCCCAGCCCGATCAGGGTGAACTGCTGCCGCCGGACGACGCCAACGCGACGCCCGCCACTCCTGCTGCCATCGTGCCGGGTGCTTCCGCGCGCCCGTCGCCTGCGGCCCGTGCTGCGCGTCGCCCGCTGTGGTCGCGCCTGCTGGGCAAGCTGATCGAGCCCTGGCTGGGCCTGAAGATCGAGCCCGAGCAGCCCGGCGACTACAACGACGGCCGCCCGGTGGTGTACGTGCTGGAGGACTACGGTCTGTCCAACGCGCTGATCCTGGACAAGGCCTGCCGCGATGCCGGCCTGCCTTCGCCGCTGGTGCCGCTGGCCGGTGACCCCACCGGGCGCAAGCGCGCCTATGTGGCGCTGTCACGCCGCTCCAGCAACAACATGCTGCTGCCCGAACAGCGCGGCGCCAAGACCCATTCCGATTCGCTGGCCAAGCTGCTGCAGGCGCACCGCGCCAACCCGGGCCTGGACGTGCATCTGGTGCCGGTGTCGATCTTCGTCGGCCGCGCCCCGGACAAGCAGAGCGGCTGGTTCGCGGTGCTGTTCTCGGAAAACTGGGCATTGGTTGGCCGCTTCCGCCGCCTGTTGGCGATCCTGCTCAATGGCCGCGACACCATCGTCCGTTTCGCCCCGCCGGTATCGCTGCGCGGCACCGTCGACGAAGGGCTGGAGCCCGAGCGCACCGTGCGCAAGCTGCAGCGCGTGCTGCGTACCCACTTCCGTCGCATCCGTGAGTCGATCATCGGTCCGGATCTTTCCACCCGCCGCCTGCTGGTGGACAAGGTGCTGGAAGCCGATTCGGTGCGCGAAGCCATCGCCGTGCAGGCCAAGCGCGACAACTCCAAGACCACCGACGCCTGGAAGAAGGCGCAGGGCTACGCCTGGGAAATTGCCGCCGACTACTCCACTCCGGTGGTGCGCTCTGCCAGCTTCATGCTCAGTCACGTCTGGAACCGCATCTATGCCGGCGTGCTGGTGCATCACCTGGACAAGTTCAAGGAAGCAGCGCCTGGCCACGAAATCATCTACGTGCCCAGCCACCGCAGCCACATGGACTACCTGCTGCTGAGCTACCTGCTGTACGACCGCGGCATCGTGCCGCCGCATATCGTGGCCGGCATCAACCTCAACCTGCCGGTGGTTGGCACGCTGCTGCGCAAGGGCGGCGCGTTCTTCATCCGTCGCTCGATCAAGGGCAACGCGCTGTACTCGGCAGTGCTCAGCGAATACGTCGCGCAGCTGGTGGCTGGCGGTTATTCGATCGAGTACTTCGTCGAAGGCGGGCGCTCGCGTACCGGCCGTCTGTTGCAGCCCAAGGGCGGCATGATCTCGATGACGCTGCGTGCCTTCCTGCGCCAGCCGCGCAAGCCAGTGCTGTTCCAGCCCATCTACGTCGGCTATGAAAAGCTGATGGAGGGCAACAGCTACCTGGACGAGCTGACCGGCCGGCCGAAGGAAAAGGAATCAATCTGGGCACTGCTGTGGGGCATTCCCAAGGTGCTCAAGCAGAACTACGGCCAGGTGGTGGTGAACTTCGGCGAGCCGATCGCGCTGAATGACGTGCTGGCGAAGATGGCGCCCGACTGGGACGGCCAACCGGTGCCCGAAGACGAGAAGCCGAGCTGGTTGGCCGGCACTGTTGATGTGCTTGCCGAGCAGATCCAGGAGCGCATCAACGCCGCCGCCGACGTCAACCCGATCAACCTGCTGGCGCTGGCACTGCTGTCCACGCCCAAGCACGCGATGGGCGAGGCCGACCTGATCGCGCAGATCGAGCTGTGCAAGAAGCTGCTGGTGGAAATGCCGTATTCCGACCGGGTCACGGTCACCCCGCATTCGCCCGAGCGCATCATTGCCCACGCCGAGGAAATCAACGTCCTCACCCGCATCAAGCACCCGCTGGGCGATGTGCTCAGCGTCAGTGGCGACACCGCGGTGTTGTTGAGCTATTTCCGCAACAACGTGCTGCACCTGTTCACCGCATCGTCGTGGGTGGCCTGCTGCTTCCAGAACAACCGCCGCATGAGCCGTGGTGGCCTGCTGCGGCTGGGCCGTGGCCTGTACCCGTTCCTGCAGGCGGAGTTGTTCCTGCCGTGGACCGAGGACGAGTTTGCCGCGCGCATCGACCAGACCATCGACGTTTTCGTCCGCGAAGGCCTGCTGCAGCATGTGGGCGAGGATGACGGCGGCATGCTCGCGCGCAGCACCGGCCAGACCGATGAAGTGTTCCGTCTGCGTGCGATTGGCCACTCGCTGCAACAGGCATTCGAGCGTTATTACATCGCCATCTCGGTGTTGGTGAAGAACGGCCCGGGCACGCTCGGCGCCGGCGAGCTGGAAAGCCTGTGCCAACAGGCCGCACAGCGCCTGAGCCTGCTGTATGCACCGGCCGCGCCGGAGTTCTTCGACAAGTCGTTGTTCCGCGGTTTCATCCAGAAGATGCGCGAGCTGCGCCTGATCTGGCCGGATCAGAACAGCAAGCTGCTGTTCGACGAACGCCTGGACGCCTGGGCCAAGGATGCCAAGTTCATCCTCGGCCGCGAACTGCGCCACACCATCGAGCGTGTGAGCCCGGAAGCGGTGAAGCCGGAAGTGCCGCCAGTAGCATGATGGGAGCCCCGTGGAGCGGAGCCATGCTCCGCTGGGGCAGTGCCGGTACAGCCTCTGCCGAGCATGGCTCGGCACTACCCTATCGACGGGTCTTGTGGGGGGCGGGGGACACGCCCCCCCCCACCGACAAAACGGGGGGGGGCGGGCGGGGGGTTTAAACCCGGCCCCCCAGGCCGGGG
>NZ_JBRREK010000075.1:0-14052 GCF_056760235.1 Stenotrophomonas sp. STEN018 | reverse complement strand
CCCGCCGCCCCCCCCCCCGCGCCCCCCCCCCCCCCCCCCCGCCCCCCCCCCCCCCCCCCCCCCCCCCCCCCCCCCCCCCCCCCCCCCCCCCCCCCCCCCCCCCCCCCCCCCCCCCACTACAGGTGTAGCGCGCAGCGCACAAACAAAACCCCGCATCGTTGGATGCGGGGTTTTGTTTGTGCTGAAACAATCCTGGCTTCGCGACTTACGCCGCCTCCACAAGCGCAGGATTACACCGTCGCCGGCAGCAGGTGCTCCGGCTCGGACTCGGTGTCCACGATCAGCTCGCCGTCGCGGACGTCGATGCTGACCTTGCCGCCGTTCAACAACTTGCCGAACAGCAGTTCATCAGCCAACGGACGCTTCACCTTGTCCTGGATCACCCGGTACATCGGGCGCGCACCCATGTCGGCGTCGAAGCCATGATGGGCCAGCCATTCGCGTGCGGCCGGGGTGGCCGAAAGCGAAACGTGCTTGTCCTGCAGCAGCATCTCCAGTTCGATCAGGAACTTGTCCACTACCCGCAGGATGTGATCAAAGCCCAGCGGTTGGAACTGAACCACCGCATCCAGGCGATTGCGGAACTCCGGGGTGAAACTCTTGCGGATCACCTCCATCGCATCGGTTGCGTGGTCCTGCTTCAAAAAGCCGATCGAGCGCCGCGCCGCTTGGGTGGCACCGGCATTGGTGGTCATCACCAGGATCACGTTCTTGAAGTTGGCTTCGCGGCCATTGGTATCGGTGAGCACGCCACGATCCATGACCTGCAACAGGATGTTGAAGATGTCCGGGTGCGCCTTCTCCACCTCATCCAGCAGCAGCACGCAGTGCGGCGTCTTGACGATTTTCTCGGTCAGCAGACCGCCCTGGTCGAAACCGACGTAGCCCGGGGGCGCGCCGATCAGGCGACTGACCGAATGCGGCTCCATGTACTCGGACATATCGAACCGCACCAGCTCGATACCCAGCTGCAGGGCCAGCTGACGGGTCACCTCGGTCTTGCCCACGCCGGTCGGGCCGGCGAACAGGAAGTTACCGATCGGCTTGTCTGGACTGGCGAGGCCGGAACGCGACAGCTTGATCGCCGAAGCCAGCGACTCGATGCCCTGGTCCTGGCCGAAGATCACCATCTTCAGGTTGCGCTCCAGATGCTGCAGCACATCCTTGTCGGTCGCAGTGACCTGCTTGGCCGGGATCCGCGCCATCTTGGCAACGATGGTCTCGATTTCCTCGACGTCGATGCGCTCTTTGCGCTGCCCAGCCGGCAGCAGGCGCTGGCGCGCACCGGCCTCGTCGATGACGTCGATGGCCTTGTCCGGCAGCAGGCGGTCAGCAATGTGCTTGACCGACAGGTCCACCGCCGCCTGCAGGGCATCATCGGCATAGGTCACGCCGTGGTGCGCCTCGTACTTGGGACGCAGGCCCTTGAGGATCTCGTAGGTCTCACCAACGGTGGGCTCGACGATGTCGATCTTCTGGAAGCGACGCGCCAGGGCGCGGTCCTTCTCGAAGATGCCGCGGTATTCCTGGAAGGTGGTCGAGCCGATGCAGCGCAGCTCGCCCGAGGCCAGCGCCGGCTTGATCAGGTTGGACGCATCCATTGTGCCGCCCGACGCCGAGCCAGCGCCGATGATGGTGTGGATCTCGTCGATGAACAGCACCGAGTTGGGGATCTTCTTCAGCGCGGTGATCACGCCTTTCAGGCGCTTCTCAAAGTCACCGCGGTACTTCGTACCAGCCACCAGCGCACCCAGATCCAGCGAATAGATCACCGCATCGGCGAGCACGTCCGGCACCTCGCCATCGACGATGCGCTTGGCCAGGCCTTCGGCGATAGCGGTCTTGCCCACGCCGGCCTCACCGACATACAGCGGATTGTTCTTGCGACGACGGCACAGTACCTGGATCGTGCGCTCGATCTCATCGCGACGCCCAACCAGCGGATCGATCCGTCCGGCCTTGGCCTGCTCGTTGAGATTGCTGGCGAACTCGGTCAGCGAATCGCCCTTGCCCTCGCCATCACCGCCCTCGACCCTGCCCTCGCCCTCGAGCGGGGAAGACATCTCCGGGTCATCGCTACTCTTGCCCACGCCGTGGGACAGGTAGTTGACCACATCCAACCGGGTCACGTCCTGCTGGTTGAGGTAATAGACCGCGTGCGACTCTTTTTCGCCGAAGATTGCCACCAGCACGTTGGCACCGGTGACCTCTTTCTTGCCCGAGGACTGCACGTGGTACACCGCCCGCTGCAGCACCCGCTGGAAGCCCAGGGTGGGCTGGGTGTCGCGGCCGTCGTCCTCGGCCAGCAGCGAGACCGAGGCATTGATCGCCTTCTCGAGCTCGCGCCCCAGCCGCTCCAGGTCCGCGCCGCATGCCTTGAGCACCGCCTGCGCCGAAGCATTCTCCAACAACGCCAACAATAGATGTTCAACCGTCATGTACTCATGACGGGCTTCTCGGGCGCGCTTGTAGCACTGACCAATGGTCTGCTCGAGGTCTTTACTGAACATAAGGCACTCCGGTTGCGGTTGGAGACAATATGCGGCCTGGCAACGATTTTTCCAGCACCCTAATGACGAAGATGTAGACAACACGCCTGCAATCTCGCCAAATCGCCCGTACCCGTGAATCCTGCATTCAGTTTCGACGCAGGGACAGGGGCTTGGATCCGGATTGCGGGCATCAAGCGAAACGCATCGTTCCGCCAGCTCCGACTCCCGCGCCCCGCCACACCTGCAGTTTTACAGCAGACCAGCGGCCATTGCGGCCCTGATGCTGATAACCGTGCCGCATGGGCAAACAGCTGGGCGCATGGTCAGCGCCCAAGCCAGGTTCAGGCCCGCTCCATCGTGCACATCAGCGGGTGCTGGTTCATCCGCGAGAACTCATTGACCTGCGCAACCTTGGTCTCGGCAACTTCGCGGGTGTACACACCGCAGATGCCGCGGCCTCGGGTATGCACGTGCAGCATCACCTGGGTGGCCTTGTCCATGTCCATGGAGAAGAAGCTCTGCAGGACAGTCACCACGAAGTCCATCGGGGTGTAATCGTCGTTCAGCAGCATCACCTGGTACTGCGGCGGGGGCGCAACCTCGGGCTTGCCGGGGGCTACCAGCAGGCCGTGTTCGCTGTCGTGTTGGGTCTTCTGAGACATCCGTCGATTATAGCGGTTCCAGGTGGCAGTCTCTTGAGCATTGGACGCCGCCCCCCCTGCCCCCGCACAATTTGCAGGCTAACCAACCTTTCATTGGGGAAAACATGAAGAAGTCTGTACTCAGCATCGCCTTGCTGGCCTTGGCCACGGCTGCCGCCGGGAGCGCTTTTGCCGGTGAGCCGGACCGTGCGGTCGGCCGCGTCCTTGATACGCTCAAGTACAAGTACGAAGTGGACAGCGATGGCGACTACCAGCTGGTCTTTGAAATGGATGACGACCGTACCCAGCTGGTGTATGTACGCTCCAATGTTGAGACCTACGGCAGCCATCACGTCCGCGAAATCTGGTCGCCGGGCTACAAGTCTTCCGGCCCGCAGTTTCCGGCACTTGTTGCCAACCGCCTGCTGGAAGACTCCAACGATTCCAAGCTGGGCGGCTGGGTAAAGCAGGGCGAAATAGCGATGTTCGTGGTCAAGGTTGATGCCGATGCCAGCGCCGAGGTGATTTCCGACGCCATTGACGCTGCTGCCAAAAGCGCCGATGCAATCGAGCTGGAAATGACGTCCAAGGACGAGTACTGAGCGTGAGTGCATTGCAGTCCCAGCGATGGGCGCCACACGTGACCGTGGCAACCGTGGTCTCCCGCGCAGGGCAACTGCTGCTGGTAGAGGAAGAAAAGAACGGCCGGCGGGTATTGAACCAGCCGGCCGGCCATCTCGAGCCTGGCGAAAGCCTGCTCGAGGCGGCAGTGCGTGAAACCCGCGAAGAAACCGGCTGGGACGTGCACCTGACCGGCTTCATCGGCAGTTATCAGTGGACAGCTGCCGATGGCACGCCGTTCCTGCGCTTCGCCTTCGCCGCCGAACCGCTGCAGCACCACCCGGAGCAGGTGCTGGATACCGGCATCGTGCAGGCACTGTGGATGAGCCCGGTTGCCCTGCAGGCCGATATGGCGCGGCTGCGCAGCCCGCTGGTCTGGCATACGATTTCCGATTGGCTGGCCGGGCAGCGTTACCCGCTTTCGATCGTGCGACAGGTGGCACCGTGAGTAATCCCAATATCGTGGTGGGCGTTTCCGGCGGCGTGGATTCGTCGGTGGCTGCACTTACCCTGGTCCAGCAAGGCCTGGATGTCGCCGGTCTGTTCATGCAGAACTGGGCTGACGATGGCAGCGGCCATTGCCGAGCCGAAGATGACCGTCGCGACGCGGTGGCAGTCTGCGGGCGGCTCGACATTCCATTCCACTTCCGCGATTTCTCCAACGAATACTGGCAGGGTGTGTTCGAGCACTTCCTGGCCGAATATGCGGCCGGCCGCACCCCCAACCCGGACGTACTGTGCAACCGCGAGGTCAAGTTCAAGCACTTCCTGGACGCCGCCCGCGAACTGGGCGCCGAGCGCATCGCCACCGGCCACTATGCCCAGGTCGACCACTCCGGCGGTCGCTGGCGCCTGCTGCGCGGTGCTGATCGCGGCAAGGACCAGAGCTACTTCCTGCATCAGCTGGGCCAGACCCAGTTGGCGGCCACCCTGTTCCCGATCGGGCACATGGAAAAGAGCGAGCTGCGCCGCATCGCCCGCGAGGCTGGCCTGCCCACCCATGCCAAGAAAGACTCCACCGGCATCTGCTTCATCGGCGAACGCGATTTCCGTGAATTCCTTGGCCAGTACCTGCCGGCCCGCGAAGGTGAAATCCATGACCCCGATGGTCAGATAATCGCCCGTCACCCCGGCGTGTTCTATTTCACCCTGGGCCAGCGCGAAGGCCTGAACATCGGCGGCGTGCGCGGGCGCCCGGCGGCGCCGTGGTTCGTGGTCGGCAAGGACGTGGCGCGCAATATCCTGTACGTCGACCAGGGCCATGACAGCCCGTGGTTGCAGTCCAATTGGCTGCGCAGCGAAGCCATGCACTGGATTGCCGGCAATCCACCCGCCCGCGAGTTCGAGTGCACCGCGCAGACCCGCTACCGCCAACCGGACGAAGCCTGCACCGTGAAGGTGCGTGATGACGGTACGCTGGACGTGTATTTCGCACGCCCGCAACGTGCCGTCACCCCCGGCCAGTCGCTGGTGCTGTACGACGGCATGGAATGCCTTGGCGGCGCGGTGATCGCCGCCACCGATGCACCTTTGGAGCGCCGTTTGGCCGCCCCTGTTTCCCCTTGAGAGATGACCATGACTTTTTCCATCGATGACCGCGTACTTGCCTTGGCAGGCATTGCCCAGGCCTTGCAGCAGGTGCGCCGCATCGCAGAAACCGGCCATTCGGAGAGCGCCGTGGTGCGCACCGCAATGGACAGCGTGATGCGTATTGATGCCAGCTCGCCCGCCGCCGTATACGGCAGCGCCACCCAGGTTGAGCCTGGCCTGCGCCTGTTGCGCGACTACTTCCGCAATCAGGGCAAGGACGACCTGCTGCCGCGGCTTGCACTGTCGGTGATGCAGTTGGAACGCCGCTTCGTGCGCGAAGGCGCCACGGTCGACAAGGTGGAGGCCGGCATCGAGCGTGCCGCCAGCATCGCCCAGGACCGCGGCGACAGCTGCCACCCGGACGTGCTGAGTGCGATGGGCGCGCTGTACGCAGACACCATCAGCCAGCTCAAGCCGAAAATCATGGTGCAGGGCAACCCGCACTACCTGGGCCAGGCGATGGTGGTATCGGAGATCCGTGCGCTGCTGCTGGCAGCGGTGCGCTCGGCGGTGCTGTGGCGCCAGCTGGGCGGCGCTTACTGGGATTTCCTGTTCTCGCGCAAGGCCATGCTTGAAGCCATCGAGCGCCGCCTGCGCTGATTCTCAAGGCCCGTAATCGCACAGGTTACGGGCCTGCATCGCAAAACATCCCGGGATTCACGCCAGTGGGCTAAAGACCCCCTGCCCACTGCCGATACTGCATTCGTGACTCTCCCGAGAACGTCCATGTATTCACGTATTGCAATCCGTTTGGCAGCCCCGCTTGTCCTCACCCTTCTGGTTGTGGTCGCTGCCGCCCTGTCCTGGCCCTCTGCGGCCCTGTGGGCGATCCTGACCACCATGGTGTTGAGCTGGCTGGTATTTGCCTGGTGGAGCGTGCATTCGCAAACCCAGCGCTCGCCCGAGCACGCCAAGGTGTTGAAAGAGCAGGACCAGCTGCTCAATGAGCTGCGCAGCTTCGTCAGCAATGAAATCGACGGTTCGCGCAGCGAGATCGAGCGCGCCCGAGAGCTGATCCGGCAAGCGGTCGGCGGCCTCGGTGGCAGCTTTGATGCGATGAGCCGCAAGTCGCGCCAGCAGAGCCAGGCATTGGCCCGCATCGTTGACCGTGCCGGTGACGAGGGTGGCGGTGGCAATGGTGGTGTCGACGTGGCCCGCTTCGCCCAGAACGCCAGCCACCAGATGGAACAGCTGGTGGAAGCACTGGAACAGGTCAGCGGCCAGAGCAGCAACACCGTGCAGCACATCGACCAGATGGCGCAGCACCTGGACGGCATTTTCGCCCTGCTCGAAGACGTCAAGTCGATCGCCGACCAGACCAACCTGCTGGCCTTGAATGCGGCCATTGAAGCGGCGCGCGCCGGCGAAGCCGGTCGTGGCTTCGCGGTGGTGGCCGACGAAGTGCGCAATCTGTCCGAGCGCTCCACCACCTTCAACGAACAGATCCGCAAGCTGGCCCACAGCTCCAAGGACGCCATCGCCAAGGTGCGTGAAACCGTCACCCACATGGCCTCGCGCGACATGGACCGGTCACGCGAAGCGCGCCACGAAGCCGCTTCGATGCTGGACAGCGTGGCTGCCATCAATGCCTCGCTTGGCGACGGCATGCGTGAGATCTCCGAGTGTGGCCGCGCCATCGACGGCAGCGTCGCTGAAGCCGTGCGCGCCCTGCAGTTCGAAGACATCGCCACCCAGGCCCTGGGCGGCGTGCATACCCATCTTGACCGTCTTGGCGCAATCAACCGGGAGGCGGTCGCGCTGCAGGAACTGCTGCACCGTAACGGCGGCGTGTTCGATGGCGAGATGGTCAGCGCGTTGCAGCGCACCGGTAGCCGCCTGCGTGAAATGCGCGTGGAGTGGGAGCGCCCGCCGCACAAGCCGGTGTCCCAGCAGAGCATGGGCGCAGGCACGGTGGAGTTGTTCTGATTTCACCCCGCACCCGCTCTGCACCCGAGCCCCGGCCCCTGGCCGGGGCTTTGCTGTTGCTGCAACCGCACTGATATATGCTGACACCCCGCTCCACCGCCAACAGCAACGCTGAGCCAGCACCGCAGGCTGATGACGCCATGCCTCTTTCTACAGCCACCAACGGCATCTCCTTGAGCCGGCGCGAACAGCTCGCGCTGCTTGAACAGCGTGCACAGCAGGAGTTGCTGGAGTTGCGTGCATTGCGCGATCAAGCCCAGAGCCCCGGCCGCGCCGAGGACATCGATTGGCTGACAAGCTGCATCGACTGGGACCTGTCCGTTCCCTGATACACCTCTCGCGATGTGCCGCATATAGCCGGGCTACATGGATGCACGCACACTGCCTTTTTGTGGGAGCGGCGTCAGCCGCGAAGCAAAAGGCATCATCAGATGAAGGCCTGTCAGCATCGCCAGCTTCGCGGCTGATGCCGCTCCCACATGCAATGAACAACCTGGCCCCGGCCAGTGCAGAAGCAGCAGAGGGCTGATGTTCTGCGGCCTTTGCCGGGCCAAATGTCTTCACACATCGCAGCTCTTTTTGTAGGAGCGGCGTCAGCCGCGAAGCAAAGACAGCATCAGGTGAACGCCTGTATGTAACACCAGCTTCGCGGCTTACGCCGCTCCTACAGGCAAACAAAAGCCCGGCTGCAGGTCATGCAGCCAGGCTTTATTGTTCGCTTCTACAAGGATCAGTGGGTTGCGCTGATGGTCGTGATCGAACCCAGGTTCGGCAGCTCAAGCAACTCACCTGGGCCGCTACGCAACCACTGCACCATCTCGCGCGGCCGCAGCGGCCGTGAGAACAGATAGCCCTGCAGCTCATCGCAACCCTGCTGGATCAGCATCGCCGCTTCGGCTGGGGTCTCCACGCCTTCGGCTACTACCAGCATGCCCAGTGCATGCCCCAGATGCACGATGGCCTGGGTGACCTCGGCGGTGCCTGCATCGTGCAGCATGCCTTGCACGAAGCTACGGTCGATCTTCAGCCGTTGCACCGGGAAACGGTTCAGATAATGCAGGTTGGAGAAACCTGTACCGAAATCGTCCACGGCAAGCGGAATGCCATGCTGTTCGAAGACATCAAAACACTGGCGCAATGCATCGGTATCACGAATCAATGCCGACTCGGTCAACTCCAGCTCCAAGCGTTGCGCAGGCCAGCCGTATTGCTGGCAGATGCTGACAACGCGCTCGGCGAAGCCGCGATCACGCAGCTGCAACGCCGACACGTTGACTGCAATGCGCTCGAATTTCAGCCCGGCCTGCTGCCAGACCACGGCTTGCCGGCAGACTTCCTGCAGCACCCAATCGCCGATATGGATGATCTCGCCGCATTTCTCGGCAATCGGAATGAACTCGGCGGGGCTGCAGGAACCAATCCTGCCGCTGTTCCAGCGCAGCAGCGCTTCGATGGAGGGTGTTGCATCGCCATTGGCATGCACCAACGGCTGGTAGACCAGGCTGAATTCGTCGCGCTCGACCGCGCCATGCAGCGCATGTTCGATCTCGACCCGACGCTGGGTCCGTGCCAGCGCATCCTGGCTGTAATACTGGTAGGTGTTGCGACCAGCCTCTTTGGCAGCGTGCATGGCCGCATCGGCGGCACGCAACAGGCTGTCGAAGTCGTTGCGGCCCTCATCAAGCAGCGCGATACCCACGCTGGCGCCAACCTTCAAGGTGACATCCTCGCGGTAGAGAGGCTCGGCCAACGAAGCAATCAACTTGCGTGCCACATGCCCGGCGTCATCCGGCTCAACCAGGTTGCGCAGGATGACGATGAACTCGTCGCCATTGAAGCGGGCGAACAGATCGGCATTGCGCAGGTTCTGGTGCAGGCGCGCCGCAGCGGCTTTCAGCAACATGTCGCCGGTGGCATGACCAAAGGTATCGTTGATGCTCTTGAAGCCATCCAGATCAATGAACAGCATTGCGAGGACTGCACCGCGTTCGCGCGCCTCGATGATCGCTTCCGAACCCTGCTCACGCAGCAGCATGCGATTGGGCAAGCCAGTCAGCAGGTCATAGTGCGCCAACAGTTCCAGCCGCTCATCGGCTTCCCGTTCACGGGTGATATCGCGGAACAGCACCACGAAACGCTCCGGCAGGCCATCGCGTTGATCGAGCTCGATCAGTACCTGCACCCACACCCGTTGCCCGGAGGGGCGGTAGAAACACAGATCAAGCTGTTCTGGCAGCCCGCCCTGGGTGATACGCAGCAAGGCCGATTCAAAGTTGTCGCGCGAGTCCGGGATGTACAGCTCCAATGCCTGGTCCAGCGTGACCGGCGCCTTGCGCATACCATGGATGCGGTAGCATTCCTCGGTCCACTGCATTGCACGGGTACTGACCTCGATCTCGCAGCCGCCAATACGGCCCAGCGCGGACACCCGGTTCAGCAACTCGGTACGCCAGCGTATCAAGGCATCGGTACGGCGCTGATTGCTGATGTTCTGCACCTGCCCCAGCACCCGCTGCAGGCCTCCGGCGCCGTCGTAATCAAGTTCCACCCAGATGCGCAGCTGCTGCTGGGTCACCGGATCGCGGCCCCAGGTGATATCGAAACTGCCGCCTTTGGCCTCATCCAGCACGCGCCGCCAGCTGCAGAACAGATGTGTACGGGCATCGCTGGCAAGGTTGCGCAACCATTGTCGACCGGTCGGTAGAGCAGCATCGCTCCAGCCAATGGCGGCGGCGAACTCCTCGGACCATTGCACGCGCTTGCGCTGCGGCTCCCACACCCAGCTACCCATCCCTGCCACACGCTGGGCGCGGCGTAGCAACGCCTGTTGCGAGCGCAGCTCATCCTCCAGCGATTTCTGTTGCTGGATGTCGGTATAGGTGCCGACCATCCGCAAAGGTTGGCCGTCGCCGGCGCGGGTGACTACCTGACCGCGATCCAGCACCCAATGCCAGCTGCCGTCAGCCTGACGCAGGCGGAACTGACAGGCGAATGGAACCTGCGGATCATGCAGGTGCGCAGCAATGGCCTGACGCAGCTGCAGCTGGTCTTCCGGATGCACTTCATCCAACAGGCCGATGCCCGGCTGGGCAGCATTGGCGACATGCGCCGGACTGGTGCGGGTAACCGCATCGCTGACGATATCCCAGTCCCACAAACTGTGACCTGCCGATTCCATCGCCATGGCCCAGCGGGCATTGCGCGCCTCGGTATCGCTGGCCACGGAATACAGATAGCCCAGTGGTGCTGCCGAGGGTGACTGCACCACACTGAGCCAGCCGTCGAGCCGGTAGCGGTCCCCCGGCAGCGGACAGGCCACCGCCTCGTGCTGTTCCAGCTGCTGGCGGATGCCAGCCAGTTGCGGACAGTAACGTGACAGGCGTTCGGGCAGGCCCAGCTCCCTGGCCATGCCATTGGCGGCCAATGGTTGCCCGTCCGTGTCCAACAGCACGACGGCCGCGTTCAACGGATGACGAAGCAGGCTAGCTATGACGCCGCGATCCACGCGATCTATCTCCATGCCCGACAAACCGGGTACCCATTCGATAACGGCAGCAACTCGGCAGAATTGAGCACTTCGTCGTGCGCTCTGTGCACAAGCCGTTAAACTGGGGTGACGCTTGTCCGAAACCACCTCTCATCATGCAAGCCGATCAGGCATCTTCCGCTCCATCCGTGCCCGTCGCGCTCCTGCGGCGACGTGCATGCACGCTATGGCTGCTGGCTGTGGCCGGTTTTTTGGCGGCTGGCATGGCGGTATTGCTTGCAACGGACGCGAATTCAGCCGGCTGGCGGGCGCAAAGTGTGACGACGATCGCGGTGGTAATTTGTGCGACGCTCGTCCTGCTCTGGTGGCAGCTCTGGTCATTGAAACCCGCAGCCCGCTTCGGCCAGCAATTGCCTGTCGAATTCGAAGAGTTGGCGGCGCTGCTGCCTGACGGGGTACTGATTGCTGACGGCGATACAGTTTTCTATGCCAATCCAGCCGCAAGCAGCATTCTGGGCATTGGTGGCGGCCGCGGCGATACCACCGCACAGTTACTGGCCGGCCTGAGCGCACATGGCCCGCGGTCAAATAACAGCGAACTGCCGGTGCAACTATGCCGGATAGGCGGCGAGCCCTTTCACGCCATGGTGATCACCCAGCAACTGCAGCATCGCGGCAGGGCCCGCCAGCTCTTTGTGATACGCGACCTGAGTGAGCTGGAACACGGCCGGAGTGCGTTGGCCGCCAGCAACAGCGAACTGCAGGCCATGGCAGGGCGTTTGTTCTCCTTGCAGGAAGATGAGCGCCGCTCGATCTCGCGCGATCTGCACGACGATATCGGCCAAGCCATCACCGCGATGAAGCTGGCTGCCTGCGCCGCCCGCGATGAAGACGACAAGTCACGGCGGCAGGACGATATCGACCAGATTATCGAGCTTTCAGACAGCACGGTGATCAAACTGCGCAATCTGTCGATGCTGTTGCGGCCACCGCAACTCGATGCCCTTGGGCTGGAAGCAGCCTTGCGCTGGCAGGCCGGGCTGCTGTTCCGCTCCACCGATGTAGAGTTGCTGCTGGATGTGGACGCGCTGCCGCGCCGGCCCAGCAATGAGGTCGAACAGGCCTGCTTTCGGATTGCCCAGGAAAGCCTGACCAATGCATTGCGCCACGCCTGCGCCAGCCAGGTATCGCTGTCACTGCGTGACGGCAGTAATGGCGACCTGCACCTGCAGGTAGTGGACGATGGCGAAGGCTTTGATCCGGCGGGTCCACGCGGACTGGGCATGATCGTGATGCGCGAGCGCGCCCAGAGCGCCGGCGGCAGCCTGCATATCCAAACTGCACCGGGTGCCGGCACCCGTATTGATCTGCGTTTACCCTACGCAATGGACGCACAGTGACCCCCAAAGGACCCCGCCCGATGTGGAATGCCAGCCCCTCTTCGCTCGGTGATCGCGGCGACGCGCGCCCTGCCCGGCTGGGCGCCGGCAACCCGGAACTGGCCACCTTGGTGGATGCAGCCAACCGTACCGGCACTTCATTGATGCTGCTGCATCTGGACATCGACCATTTTGCCTCGGTCAACGAGAACATGAGTGCCGAGGTAGGTGATCAGGCCTTGATCCTGATCGCCGAGCGCCTGCGCGGCTTTCTTGGCGAGCGCGGCAAGCTGTGGCGGCACGGCAGCGATGAATTCCTGATCGCGGTGCCACGCAGCAGCCAAACCCCCGCCCCGGAAGAATTCGCCGAGCAGGTACGTCAGCAGATAGAGCTACCGTTGTCGGTACTGCCCTATACCCTGTTCCTGACCGCCAAGATCGGAGTCGGGCTCTGCCCTGAGCATTCCAACACCGCTACCGGGGTGCTGGATCTGGCCGAGGACGCCCTGCACCAGGCCGGTCGCGAAGGCGGCAATGCGGTGCATGTGCACGTGCTGCACAAACCCAGCAGTGCGCACAGCGAAAGCATCATCTCGCGGCAACTCGTGGATGCCATCGACAACGGCGAACTGCGCCTGCGCTACCAGCCCTTGGTCAGTGCCCGCGATGGCCATGTCATGGGCATGGAGGCGTTGCTGCGCTGGCAATCTCCTACCCTGGGCATGCTGGTCCCCGAGCGCTTCATGCGTACCGCCGAACGGCTCGGCATCATCGTGCAGATCGGCGCCTGGGTACTGGAAACCACCCTGCGCCAGGCCAAGGTCTGGCGTGACCAGGGCTTCGAAGATTTCAACGTGGCGGTCAATGTATCGACCCTGCAGCTGCTGCGCCCGAACTTCTTCACCGAGGTGATGGCGATGCTGCAGTCGATCGGCGTGCCGGCGCGCATGCTGACCTTGGAAATCAATGAAAGCGCGCTGACCAATAACGTCAACTTCGTCCACGAAACCCTGGCCAACCTGCGCAACGAAGGCATCAGCCTGTGCCTGGACAACTTCGGCACCGGTGATTCCAGCCTGAGCGCACTGGTCCGCTATCCGGTGGACAAGCTCAAGATCGATAGAAGCTTCATCAAGAGCGCACCCGCGGCAAACCGCGAGGCCGCGATCAGCCGCGCCATCATCGCCATGGGCCACCAGTTGGGGATGACGGTGATTGCCAACGGCGTGGAGTCGCAGGCCCAGCTCGGCTTCCTGCGCCGCAATGACTGCGATGTGTTCCAGGGCTATCTGTTCGGCGAGCCGATGTCGGCCGACGCCGCCGGCATGACCTTGCGCCGACGCTACCTGCGACCGGAAGCGTTTGCCGAGACCCGCCCTGACCGCACCTTGTTGCTGCTGGACGACGAGGAGAACGTGCTGCGCTCATTGGTGCGCCTGTTCCGTCGCGATGGCTACCGGATCCTTGCCGCCGGCAATGTGCGCGACGCCTTCGATCTGCTGGCGATCAATGACGTACAGGTGATCCTGTCCGATCAGCGCATGAGTGATATGAGCGGCACCGAGTTCCTGGGCCGGGTAAAGATGTTGTACCCGGACACGATCCGTCTGGTTTTGTCAGGCTATACCGACCTGAACACCGTCACCGACGCGATCAACCGCGGCGCCATCTATCGGTTCCTGACCAAGCCATGGAATGACGACGACCTGCGCGAACACATCCGCCAGGCCTTCCGCACTCATGATGAAAAACAGGGTGTGGGGGCTTCGTAAGCCCCGGCCAGACCTTCCAGCTTTTTTGTGGGGGCGGGGGGGGGCGCGCCGCCCCACGGGGGGGAAGGGGCCCGGGAGTAGCGGGAAAATCAGCCGACCGCACAGGCACCCCCAGTGGGGGGTATATTGGGTTTGGGGGCCATG
>NZ_JBRREK010000074.1:0-15440 GCF_056760235.1 Stenotrophomonas sp. STEN018 | reverse complement strand
TAGCGCCCTTGTCTTGGACGCCATGCCCTACCGAGGTTTTCGGCTCGGCGTTACGGTTTCGTCTTGGTCGTTGCTTTCTGAGACTGAGTTGCATCAAGACGGGCCAAAAGGGCAGCGGCCTGTTGTTGGGTTGCCTCAAGCTGGCCTGCTAATCCTGCGGCCCGCTCTCTGGCCTCTGCTGCGACTTTCGCTGCATCGTCTCGTTCAGCCTCTACCTTAACCATACGTTCGGCTGCTCGATGCGCTTCTGTGGCGGCCTGCTTGCGCTGCTCGGCGTGGGCCTGCTCGATGGCCTCGGCCTTGGCCTGCACCTTCACCAGCTCGGCCCGTGCTGCCTCCGTTGCAGCGTGGGCGGCGTCCAGCTCGGCGGCGGCCTGCTGGCGTGCCTCGGTGTTCTCGGTGCGCAGCCGGTCGGCGTCGGCGTGTGCCCTATCCAGCTCGGCGCGAAGATCGGCGGCCCGGTGTTCGATTTCAGCAATGCGGGCATCTGCCTTGTCGGCCCGGCTCACTGCCTCGGCCAGTTGCTGGCGAACGGCGGCGAGTTCCTGCGCCTGCTTCTCGGCTGCTGCCTTCTCGGCGGCCAGTGCAGCCCCGGCCGCGTCCAGCTCGCCGGCCTGACGCTCGAAAGCCTCGGCCAGCTCCTGCCGCATGGCGTCCAGCTCGGCCCGCTCGGTTTCCCATGCAGCCTGTGCGCTGCGTAGGCTCTCGTTCGCCAACTCCTGGGCCTGCTGCCAAATCGTGGCCACGGCCGCGCTGCTGGCCTGCTGCACAGATTCCGGCACAGCCACGGCAACCGGCGCGGCTTGTGCGGTCTGTGCCCTGCGCCATTCCTTCATCACCGAACTGGCGGCGTTCATGTCCACGCGGGCGGCCCGGCGCACGGCATCCACCGTGGGCATGGTCTGGCGGCCCGACTGCTCGAAAAGATCAGCAGCGGCGGCAATGACGCGCTCGCGCACGTCTGCGGGGATGGCGGTAGATGCTTGGGTCATGGCTGGTTTCCTCGGTTGCGGTAGTAATAAGAATAATAATACTATTATTATTCTTATTATGCAAGGCTTATTATTGCCTGCCGTCGTCGCTGCCTGGTTTTAAAGTGGAAAGGGGGTCAAGGGTGAAACCGGAAGCCGCACGCGGAGCGCAGCCCGAAGGGTGAGCACCGAACGGGTGAGGATTTCAGGGCCGCAGGCCCGGCCCTTGACGCACTTGGAACGGCCAAAGCCTCAAGTCATGGGGGCAGACAAGGAAGCGAAGCGCCCCGCTGGCTGCACCCTTGACGACAGAGGGCGACTCGCTCCCTTCCCGCCGGGGCGGGAAGGGCGGGGGGATGGGTGGCGGGCGCGGAACGCGCCTTCTCGAGCGGTGGCAATTGCTGGGTTTTTCGGGGTAAGACAGATTCAGCGCACAACGCGCTACATGGCCGCTAACGTTTGCTATGCCCCTACCCCCTTACCTGTCTGCTGAACGCTTCTCCTGCGGCCTGTGTGCTGCGCTGCTGCCTGTTTTGGGTGGGATGGTCATGCCCGATCTCCTGATAAGCCGGTTTTTTGCTGTCGTTGCCCTGGCGTGAGGTGTCTTCTTAGCGCTGTCCTTAGATTAACCATGCGCGGCAAGTGCCGCGCTTCGTTCTTGCCTTCTGGCCGTAGGCCAGCCATTAATTGTCTTCTGGGCTGTCGGCTATTGGTTTTCTTCCCCTGTGTGCTGCGCTGTCGCCTGTTTTGCGCTCGGGCGGTTGCGCTCACTGCGCGGCGATTGCCGCGCCTTCAAAGCACCATGGCCGTAGGCCATCCATTAAAGGGGAGGGGGAGCCGCCGAAGGTGGGGGAACCCCAAAGGGGTGCCCCGGTCGCAGACCGCAAAGCGCGTTAAAGATATTTAAAGTTAAAAAATGCGCGCGCGCGTTACGCATGTGGATAACGCTCGCAATCCCTTGTCAGTGCTGGGTTTAAAAAACAGGGGCGTGGGTGAAAGAACGAAGAGGGCGTGGGTGATAGAACGTGCCCATCCACAGAAAAGCGTGGGTGAAAGAACGAGTCAATCCACAGGCGTGGGTGATGTAACGATACTTTTTCAGGCCGGCTTTCGCCGCGTAGCGCCATGCCAAGATGCTTAATCTTGGTATGCGCCGATTAGGTATCTTGGCTGCTCGTGCAAAGCGTGGGTGATAGAACGAACCGCGCGGGCATCCGGCTAGGGTTGCCTGGAAGGTGGCCGCTTGCGGCCAGTCGCGCAGCGACCAAGCGCGAAGGCGCGCGCCTGGAAGGGTATCCCGGTTTTCGCGTAGCGAAAAAGCCCCTGAAAGATCTTGTAGAAAGGAGGCAATGGCGACAACCAGGCGGCGGCCAGGTCGTGGAACTGTCGCCATCAGCTCTGCCGCTTCGCCATGCCGGCAGCTAGGCGGCGCATGTCCTTGGTGTAGAAAATTACCTTGTCGGATTCATCAAGAGCCACCCGGTATTCCGGCAAAGTGTCGGCCTCGATGGTCTGGCGCACCATGCGCCGGAACTCACGCAAGGTTCCCTTGCTGCCCGTCTTCTCTTGCAGCAGCTCAAGGCCAATGCTCCAGGCCGTTTGATGGCCGCAGTGCTTCCTGGCCAGCTCGTACAAGCGACGTTCCAGCGGCTTGCGTAGGCGGAAATAGTCCGGGTGAAGCGTCAGCACTTCATGCGCCTGAACGGCGTTGAAAAGCCATTCCGACAACTCCACCTCCACGGCAATCATGCGTTCATCATCGGGCGCACGCTCCACGATCTTCCAACGATTGATAAGGCCAAAGCCTTCTTTCACGCGCTGGCCGCCAGTCTTGATGTTCGTCTTGATGCTAGTTCCGCGTAGCCGCTCCATCGCAAGCTCAATCCGCTGGTACTCCTTGCCGCCTGTAGGCTTGTTGGTGGACACAAGGTAGTCATAGGCCGTGAAACGGACAGTGCGATTCTTCGCGTCTGGCCGCTCTCGGTTCAGTGCCTCCGTCATCTGAGAAACGACATAGATCAGCACGTCCTTGTCATGCTGTGTAGCACGCCCCTGAACGCTTGGCGTCACTGTCACCTCTCGGCTTCCATCCTTGCTTTTCCAGTGCCACACGCTCAAATCTGGCTTGGTTGCCAGCGTGAAGATAGGAGCTTCCATGCTCACGCCGTCATCCTTCAAGGCGTAATCGAACACGTCGCAAAGAAAAAAGTCGCGTTCAATGTGCCGCACCGGCAGCAAATTTGAACGGCTGCGCTTCTTGGTGTTGGCCTGGGCAAGACTCTCTAAGGGTTCGGTCACCGACATTTCAGCCGGGGACAACGGGGTGTCGCTGGTATCAGAAAACAGTTGCGGCTGCTCTTGCATCTTGGCGGCGGCCTTGGCTTGGTTGTCGGCTATGCGCTTCTGAATCGCGGCCTGGAGGTCGTTCAAGCTTTTCATAAGGCCGCCTGTCTCGCGCCATTTTTGCTAAGATTGCTCATGATCGTTTCCTAGTTCTGGTGATGGTCACGCGGCCCTAAATGAGTTTCGCCACTCCGGGCCGCACCAGCCCAACACTGTTAGCGCGGTGTTGGGCTTTTCTTTTGCCGCATCAGTGCGGGCCGGTTTCCTCGCACCAGTTGGACGAATCCACGATTATTTCGGGGTCAAGGTGCGCAACGTCGGCCAGCGTCGTGAGTGCCTTTTCAAACGTCCGAAAGCGCACCGGGCGGCCTTCGTGCGTGATAGCGTGCAAGGTCTGGCCCTGTCGGGCGTACAAAGTGAAACCTTGGCCGTCGTCGGGGTAAAGCACGGCCTGCACGCGCTCCGCGTTGGGTGTATCACAAGCGGCATTAAGGCGGTGGAACGTCCACGCCCTGCCCTTCTTAACTTTCGGTTCCAACTGTTCAAAAAATTCAGCCACGAACGCCCCTACTTCTTCGGGCGGAATGCCCATGTTTTCATCTGTATTCATCTTCGCCACTCCTGAAAAAAACCGGCGTTAGCGCGCCGGGGTTGTAATCACGGCACCTGTTGGGCCGCGTGCTTCACTCTCAAAATCTCGACGGTGCGCGCCTCGTCCAGCACGCGATAAAAAATGATGTAGTTCCGATGCGCGACCAGCTCGCGCAGGAAGTCCGGCAGGCCGGGCCTGCCGGTGCGGCCAAGTCTCGGATGCTGCGCAAGCGGTAGCACCTTGGCGCGCAGCTCCTGGCCGAATTCCTCGGCCCTGGTCGGGTTGTCCTGGGCGATGTAGTCAACGATGTTGTCTAAGTCGGCCTCGGCAATCGGTCGCCAGACGATGCTGTAAGGGGTCTTTGGCTTCGTCATGGGTCAGTTGGCCTGCTGGCTCATGCTCGCTTCGCTCCGGCCTTGTGACGCGCAATGCGGGTATCCATCCGGGCCATAACTTCATCGTGCGGAACGCTTGGCCGGGGGTCGTCGATGGCTTCCTGAATCTCAGCGGCCAGCCACTGGTTATAGGCTGCGGCTTCGTGCGCTCCGCGCAGAACCTGCGCCCGAGCGTCGTCGCGGCTGTTGACCACCTTTTCGGCGGGATTCCAGTCGCTGGCGTCGAACTGGCCGACCGTGATTCCAAGATCACGCAACAGGGACAGGGCGGCTAACGGATTACCAAAGCGGCGCGGCTCACTGCTGCGGGCTTTCGACAGCACCGCACCGGAACCGCTGCGGGTATCAATCTGGACTAGGAATGCCCCGCCCTGCCCTTTGAGGGTCACACCTGAGACGCCGCCGCTATTGCTGGCAACTCGTAGTTGTTCAAGGGTCATGCTGTGCATGATTCACTCCTTATGTGTTTGGTATCAGATTATATTCTGCATGAAAATTAGAATTCATTCAATGGCGTGTAAAAATTTTTCCCTCGCTCGTTGTCGTGACGCGATGCTTACATCTGAGGTGCGGGGGTTCCGCACTAGGAGAAAACATCTTGAAAACGCAAATTGACGCCCTGGTACGTAGCATTCTTCATGACCTTGCACACCCAGCCCCCGCCGATCCCCAGGTGGCGGCCATCTATTACGCCCTCGGCCTGGACGGCATCACGCGTGCGCGCAAGACAAGGGCCGTGTTGGCGAGCTACGACGACGACGGCCAACTATCGGCAGAAGCTCGCCAGTACGCCCGCGAACAACTCGAAGCACTGCCAGCGTTCTAGCCGTCTCTAAAACGGTCATTTTGTGGAATCTATGAGCCAGCCCGGAACGGCTGCGGTTTCCGGGGGGTTGCGTGTCTCTAATTGCGTCTATAAATCAAAGTCTATAAAATAGGCCATCTGACGACTTAGCGGACAACACAATGAAAATCGGATATGCGCGGGTATCGACCGACGATCAAAAAATGGATCTCCAGCGGGACGCCCTGACGGCGGCCGGCTGTGAAAAGGTCTTCACCGACACGGCCAGCGGCGCAAAGGCTGAACGGCCGGGACTGGCTGACGCCCTCGCCTTCGCCCGCAAGGGTGATTCGTTGGTGGTGTGGCGGCTTGACAGGCTCGGCCGGTCACTGCCTGAGCTGGTCAAGATCGTGGGCGAACTGGAGGCGGCCGGCGTGGGCTTTGAAAGCACGACGGAACGCATAGAAACCAGCACGGCGGCCGGGCGTCTGGTGTTCCATGTGTTCGCCGCCCTGGCTGAATTTGAGCGGCGCTTGATCGTTGAAAGAACCGTGGCCGGGCTTGCGGCTGCTCGTGCGCGTGGGCGCAAGGGAGGCAGGCCGGGCCTGCCTGCCGAAAAGATCGCCGCCATTCAGGCGCTGGCCGCCAGTGGGAACGGCCCTGCTGAGGTCTGCAAGGCGCTCGGCATCGGGCGCAGCACGTTCTACAAGCACACGCGGGACGCACAAAGCAAAAGACCGCCAGTGGCGGGCCTTGGTGACAATGGGGAGCTGGCCAGGTCGTGAACCTGTCGCCAAGACAATTTCAGCGTGCCGGGTTCACGAAATCGGCAAGGTCTATTTCTCCCGCAACAAACCGGGCCGCGTGTTCCTCCTCGGCCTCGGATGGCTTGAAGCCCTCAAGGCCTACGGAAGCGCGCGCATAGTTAACTGCCCGCTGACGCTTGCGGCACTCGTCCTCTGTGATCGGCGCGGCCGTCGTGGTGTCTTTACTCATCCGCTGATCCTGACAAGGTGGCGAACGAGGCCGGCCCAGCCTTCTGGATGCTTACCGCCTGCAATGTGCTTGCACAAGTCCTCGCCCAACTGCTCGATGCCGTCCTTCTTACCGTACAACTCGACATACTGCGCGGCCACAAGCTCCAAATTCTCAAAAGCCCGGCGTTTCAGTTCATCCGTCGATCCTCTCTGCAAAGCCACAAGCTCGCCTTCCGTGCAGTCTTCCACCGGCTTTTTCAAAAGCGCGTTGGCTTTGTCTCGGCTACTCATTGGGCATTCCCATATTTATTCTTTGCGAAATCCGTCCATGGTCATTCCACGGTCGAGAAGCTGATAAATCGCCATGTTGATAAGGGCGGCCCGCGTCTGCCCCACCTTGGCAGCCATCGCATCAAGCCTATCCACAAGTTCAACGGAAATGGTGAGGCTGATTTGCTCCTTGTTGCCCTTCATCGTGCGCTTGCGCGTAGGGGCCGGAGTAGCAGGCGCAGGAGCCACGCCACTATCTGGCGCGGCCTGGATGAACGCATCTAGGGCATCCGCGCTCGGCACTGGTTTAGATGTCTTCGGGGTGGGTCTAGTAATCGCCATTGCATTGACCTTACATTGTCTTTGAATATGAATTTACTTTATAAAGACTATTCAAACAATGCGGAAACAAGTGCATCCAGTTCCGCCATTGCCTTCTTGTCTTGCGGCTTGAGTTCCAGAACGGACAAGCCTGCGCCGGCCGCATTGGCAAACGCCTTGCGACGGCGGATAGCAGTCGGCAGGTATTCAAACTGCGGCACGTCGGCCACGGCCGCCGCCGCGTCGGCGTTGTCGGTCGAGGTTTCGCCAGGGTCGGCGCAATTCAGTACGGCCACGGCTCGCAGGCCATCCCGCACGCTGCGGGCTTCATCAACAAGGGCGGCTATGTCATTCAGCGCCCATACGTCGTAGCTCCTGGGCTGGAAAGGAACCACGATCACATCAGACAGCCCCAGCGCTGCCCGCAACGCCGAAGAGTCCCGGCCACCGGCATCAATGATGATGTCCTGAAACTTGCTCTGCTGCTGCGTGACCTGGGCACGCAAGGCCGGGCCATCTGGATAGCTCGCGCAGGCGATGCCCGGCGCGTGGCCGGCGTCGGCCCGAATGCTGATTGCGGTCTGTGCCGTGCCCTGGCGGTCTGCGTCGATCAGCCACACGTCCCGGCCAGCAAGCGCACGCGCGATTGCGATATTTACGGCGAGGGTGGTTTTGCCCACGCCGCCCTTTGTGTTGCCCACGGTCACGATCATGTTTTCGCCTCGTTCATATGAAAAGGATATGCAAATTATACCTATTTCCCTATCTTTGACAATTTATTTTCCATGAACCACATGGCGTTTCATGGCGACATGGCCGCCACCTGGCCAACTCCGTTTTGTCGCCATCAGCGTTCATGGCCCGCGTCCTTGTCCTGCTCTTTGGCTTCTGGCTTTTTCGTCTTGGCCCCGCCGCGCTCGATGTCCTGGCCTCGTTGCACCGTCGCCCGCTGCAACGCCTCGACTTGCTCGGCATGCCGGGTCTTGATCGGCGGCATCTGCTTGACGAACTGGACAACCTCTAGGGCTAGGCGCTTGTCGTCAAGGTCGCCCGCCGCGAGTGCTCGCGCCACCTTTCCGAAATCGTGCTGAACCTGCTTACGCTGCGCCCTGATGCTGTCTTGCGCCGGGTTGATGTGCTTTTGCCCCGTCCTGGCCTCCAGCTCGACGGCCTCACGCTGCGCAGCAGACACGCGGGCCGGTGCCTTGCGCCTGCCCTTGGCGTGTTCCTGGTCAATGTGGTGGACGGCCTGTTTTTCGGCTTTCTTGACCACGCCACGCACCTTTCGGGGCGTTGCATTGGCGTCGATGCCCTGTTCTCGCAGCTTCTCCGCGAACGTCTCGCGCCAGTGCTGCAAGTCGGCCTTGCGCGGGTTAAGCCGCACGCCGTCCAGATCAACGGCCTTGACGGCAAGGTGAACGTGCGGGTGCTTCTCGTCGTCGTGGGCTGCAAAAATATACTGGTGGTTGCCGAACAGTTCGGACGCCAACGCACGGGCGGCATTCTTGACAGAAGCCCGGTCGGTGCCGGGCGGCATGGAAAGAACGATGTTGAACGCTTCCCGCTTCTTGCCGTCTTCGTAGGGGATGCCGCCGCCGCGCCAGTCGTCGCGCACGTCGCGCACGTCCTCTTTGCCCAGGTGAATCCGGCCCTGCTCGTCCTCTAGCTCGACTTCGCCGTTACGCGATATGTAGTCCATGTGCGCCTTGATGCTGCGCATGTCCTTGCCACCGCCTGAGATTTTCACCATCACTTCGGGAGCCTTGCGAACCGTGGCAGCCAGTTTCTGACGGCCTCCCGATGCCTTCGTCTCTGTCGCTGGCCGCTCAAAACGGCCGCCCGCGATGTTCCGGCCCTTGCGCCCCTTCAAACGGCCGTAGTCCGTGCGCTCGCCCCAATCTTTTAGAACGCCGTCAATCTCACGCTGCGCCATCGTCTGCCCCCTTTACTTCGATGCCCCAGCGGCTAAGGCTGGCATCTTGGAGTGCCGCCACTTTGTCAGTGTGGCGGTAGATATAGGCGGCCAACTTTTCCATTTGCTCCGTCTTGATGCTGGCCTGCCCACCCTCGTTCAGTCGCTTGGCGATTTGGTTCAAGTTCTTGCCAATGGCGCGAAGCTGATATGACGATTCCCATAGGGCTTTCGTCGTCTCCATCGTGAATTGCGGTTCGTGGGTAAGACTGGCCCGCACGCAATTGACGATCCACCGTTGAGGGGAACACCCCTCGGCCTCAGCCCTGGCCGTGATGCCCTGGTATTCGCTCGGCGTGAAACGAACTTCGACCCGCTCTTTAGGCCCGGCGTCTGGCTGACCATCGACCTGATTAGCCACCTCCTGGCGAGCCTCTGACGTGTCGCCCTGGATGATGCGGCGCATGGCCGCCCGCATGGCATCGGCTGGCTTCGTGCCCGTTCTAGCGCACCACGCTTCCCATTGCTCTTGCAGTTCATCAGGGACGCGGACGCGGTAAATATGGCTGTCTCGGGTCGCCCCGATTTCGGCTTTTCTGGGCATGGGGTCTCCGGGAAAAAGGGTGTGTGAAATTCAATGTGCTGCGCGTAGTGTGGCACAAAAACCGGCGTTAGCCTATCCTGCATTAGTCCACTAAACACACACCATCTCCCAACGAAAACAAATCAGAAGCACAACCATGGAAACCTGATACGAATCTAAAACACAACATTTTTAGAACATTACAGAACAAATTTCGATTGACTACAGAACCAATACACAACAGAATCACAACATAAACCGATTTTGAGGCCAGAAATGGATAAATCACCCGCAGAGCAGGCACTTTTAGCGCTTGCGAAAGAGGATGCAGGACGGACGAAAACGGCCCGCCTGCGCGAGATGTTGGACGCGATTGAAGCAACGAAACGGGCCGGCGTAAGTAACGCCAGGATCGTTGAAACGCTCAACGCCCAAGGGTTCGATCTGACCCTGAAGACGTTTGAAACGATGCTCTACAGGATCAGGAAGAAGCAGACCAAGCAGACACCGGCCGCGCTTGGTCATGACCAAAAAGTAACGCCGACAACCTCAACCAGCGAAGCGCGGATGGTTGGTGCTTTCGAGATACCGAAGCCGAAACGCTTCACCCACAACCCAACCCCCGACGACGATCAACTAACGTAAGGAACCATCACATGGACAACACCATTCATTTCATCCTGCAAGGCAAGGGCGGCATCGGCAAATCATTCGTGGCCGTCATGCTCGCGCAGTTCTTTAAGAGCAAGGGCGCGAACCTGAAAGCCTTCGACACCGATCAGGAAAACACCACGTTTGCCCATTACAAAGCCCTGGGCGCGGAACACATCCCTGTCATGAATGAATCGCGCACGATTGACGCGAAGCGGTTCGACAGCCTCATGGAAAAGCTGCTGACCGATGAAGGAACGTTTGTCATCGACAACGGCGCAAACACCTTCTCGCCCCTGCTGGCCTACATGGTGGAAAACGATGTGGTTAGCTTCCTGACCGACAACGGCAAAAAGGTTTATCTGCATACCGTTGTCGGCGGCGGCGACACGCTGACCGACACGGCCAACGGCTTCAACTCGATTGCCCAGGGCATCGAAGGTGTCCCCCTGGTGCTGTGGCTGAATGAACACTTCGGCCCAATGAAAACAGTGGACGGGAAGGAGTTCACGGACACCAAGGTTTTCAAGACCAATCAAGACCGGCTGCATGGCGCGGTACTGCTGCAAGCCCGCAACCATCAAACGTATGGCGACGACGTGAAGAAGATGAACACCAAGCGCCTGACAGTTGAGGAAGTCATGCAGTCGCCCGACTTCGCCATGATGGAAAAGCAGCGCATCCGCACCATCGCCAAGGATGTATTCGGCCAGCTCGAAAAGGTCGGGTTCTGACATGGATCGGCGCAAGTACATCGCTGAACTGGTGGCCCGCACCGGCGTCCAGGTCGATGAAGATGATCCAGTCTTTGCCGTGGTACTGCTGAACCGGCTCATTCTGGAAGATCAAAAAAGCGAACTTGAAACCCTGGTGGAACATCTCTCGAAAACCGGCAAGGCGATAAACGGCGAAGTTGTGAAACAGGCTCAAACCCTGTGGGACGCGAAGACCCGCCAGCTTCATGCAGACGCCGCAGAACTGAAAGTCTCCATGTTGCGAGAACACGAGGATTTGCAGAAGTCCACCCGCGAAGCTGTGGGAAAGGTAATCAACGAAGCAATGGGGCAGTTAGGCCGCTCGACAAAGGCCGATAACAACCGCGCAATCTGGACGGCCGCGCTGGTATCTGGCGTAACCTCTGGTCTAGTAGCTGGGCTGACTGTTTTTCTACTCGCATGAATCGTCAAAAGCAATGCAAAACATATTGAAAGGATATTGAATTCATATTAAAATACGTGCATTGAGTTTGCATTGATGACAGGTTGGCGTCCCGCCACGGTGCATCTGTCACCATCGACGAAACTGCACCAAGCTGGGAAAATCAGGTATGCCATTTCGCGGTGTTTTGGCATGTTTGAATCAATAATTTTGGGCGTCGCCCATCTACTCGACAGGCTCCGTGCTGCGCCCTGTCCGACTTGCCGGAAAGACGGTATGCCACGCGGTAAGCGCGTTGTAAAAGCCCGCTAGGGTGCGCTCCCGGATGGGGAGCAAGACCGCCGCCGATGGCTGCGGAACGGCTGAAAGGCCCGATGTCCTCCTTCAATCTAAAGGAGTGGCAATCATGAAATCTCTCAAATTGACGGCGCTTTGTGTCGCCTGCTCGGCGTTCCTGGGCGGCTACGCGCACGCGCAAATTCCAGTCACTGACTCTGCATCTATAGCAAAGCAGGAGGCGAATCAGGTCGAAACCATCGCAAAATGGAAAATTCAATATGACCAAATGATGGAACAGATCAACCAAGCCAAGCAGCAATATGAATCGCTGACTGGCTCGCGCGGCCTGGGAAACATCATGAACAACCCGGCCTTGCGCGACTACCTGCCCGGTGACTGGCAAGCGGTATATGACGCAGTGAAGGACGGCGGCTATTCAGGTCTGAGTGGCACGGCAAAAACCGTTTATGACAAAAACAAAGTCTATGACACCTGCCAGTTTTTCCCCGAAGAACAGCAGCGCCTTGCCTGCGAAGCGGCGGCCGTGAAGGGCGCTCAAGACAAGGGCTTTGCCCTTGACGCCTACGAAAAGGCCAAGAGCCGGATCAACCAGATTGACCAGCTCATGAGCAAGATTAATGACACGTCTGACCCGAAGGCGATTGCAGAACTGCAAGGCCGCATCGCGGCTGAACAGGCAAACATCCAGAACGAGCAAACCAAGCTCCAGATGTACCAAATGGTGGCGGCTGCGGAAGATCGCGTGCAGCAGCAGCGCCAAAAGGAAATCAATGCAAAGGTGCTGGACAAGCGCGAATACAAGACGCGCCAGCCCGTCAATATGCTGAACCAGTAAGGGGGCCGCCATGATTTCCTATATTCACGCCCCTGTAATTGCACTCTGCTTCTTCATCCTATTGTCGATGTGGCGCTTTTGGGTCTGTATCGACCGCCTGGGATTCACACGCGAAGTCGGCCGCCGTGCCCCTTCGATGATTCAGGGCGACATCCTCGCAGCCTCGTTTGCAATCATGCCGTTCCTGGTCGCGGCGGTGGATTGGTTTGGCATCACCCTGCCGCGCCAGTCGGCCCCGATTCCGCCTTACGCGGCAGCCTTCATTTCGCTGGCTTGCCTCGGTGGCTGCATGTTCATCCTGCGCAACTCCGGCGAACGCTTCGCGGGCCATTGGGCAGGCACGCGGGAAAGCGCCCTGCGCACGATAGCGGCGCTGCGCATTCTCGATGCGGCGGAACTAGCCCACGCCCTGGATTACCTGCACGCACACGAAGCCGCACAACGCCCACAAGGCGTCGGCCGCATCATCGAAGCCGAAGCACGGGAGATTCAAAAATGAAAAAGCTCTCTATCGTCCTGGCCGTCGCTGCGGCCGTACTGACTGGCTGCGGTGAAAACACGCCGGTTCAAACCGTTGACTGGTACAAGGCCAACGAGGCGGAACGCACAGCCATGATTGCCAAATGCAAGGCCAACCCCGGCGAACTTGAGGCATCAGCAAACTGCATGAATGCTACCAAGGCGGCAAATGAATTGGTGCTGGACAAACGCGGCTATACGAAACGCGCCCCGATTAACGTATCCGAAGGGGGCAAGTGATGGCGCTCGAATCAAATATCTTCCAATGGATCGGCGGCAGTATCGACATGACTTTGAACAGCTTTGTTCAAACCACGTCTGCCAACGTGATTACCTCATTCATCGGCACATTCACCATCGGCGGCGGTCTTTTCTTCGCTGTCATGGGCTTGATGGCGATGGGCGGCTATATCGACGCACCAGTAAAGCACTTTTTCAAGTCCTGCTTGAAGTGGGTCATCATCGGTGGCTTGGCACTGAATTCGACAACTTACCTGGGGTGGGTTGTTGAAGCCTTGCGCGGGCTGGAAACGGGCATGGCTGATGCGTTCTCGGCAACGGGTAACGCAACCGCTGCAACATCGGTCTATCAAGTGCTGGACAAGGCAGTAACTGACGGCTTCCAGATTGGTGCCGATATGATGTCCAAAATGGGTAAGCGCAGTTGGTACGAAGCCGGCATGATGTTTTGGGACTTACTAAACGCCCTCATCATTTATGTAGCTACGCTGCTCATTGCCCTGCCTGCGGGCGCGATGATTATTGCCGCAAAAGTCCTGCTCTCCATAATGCTTGGAATTGGGCCGTTCTTCATTGCCATGCTGTTGTTCGGTCAAATAACGGCACAGTGGTTCGACCGCTGGTTTAGCCAAGTCATGACCTACATCATGCAAATTGCGCTCATTACAACCGTATTGAGTATGGGCGTGAAATTCTTCTCGGCGCTCGCTGCGGAAGTCTTGGCAACAAATACCGATCACCCGATGGCTACCATGCTGGAAATTCTCGTCTTGTCGGGCGTCGTCTTCTACATGCTGCAAAAAGCGTATGAAGTCGGTGGCGCACTGGCGGGCGGCGTAGCAACTGCCGGCATCACTTTGCGTCAAATGGCGCAAGGCGCTGTCGCTCCTGGTGCAGCCATTCATAACGCTGTGAACCCTGTAACAACACGCCGCGATATGCAGTCCGGCATGATGACGACAGCCAGGGCCGCAAACCACTGGGTCGCAGGAAACACCATGTGGAACCCAGCATATCGGCAAAATCTCCGGGACAACCTGGGCAAAAATTGGGGGCCAGCCTCTGGCGGCAAGGTCAAAAAGGATTGATGCGCCATGTTCAATCAACTTGAACACGAAGCCCTGTTGCGCCTTATGAGGCTTTCAACGGGCTATATCCCAGATAGCAAGCCTGTTGCTCACTGGCTGCAAGAATGGGAACGCTTGGACAATCCTCGGGCTATAAAACCGCAGATAGCTGGCCTGTCTGGCTACAACGCCGACGACGTGCGGGAAGTCTCCCAGGCGGCCAAGCGAACAGGAGCGAAACCCTCCACGCTTGGCCGCCTGGAATACCGCTACAACATGGAAAACATCGAACGCATCTACCCGCTGCCGGTGTTGGAATACGAACGATGAAGGCGCAGCGGTAATCCCTCTATTTGCACCACGGCCCCGCTTTGGCGGGGTTTCTTTTTGGTGACAACGGATCTTCCTCGATCGCGTGATTCTGTCGCCAGCGGGAACCCTCCGCGCTTCGCTTGGGCAAGCCCCTTCGGCTTGCACCCCGCGTCGGTTCTTGCCCGACTGGCTGCGGGGGCAGGCGCGGCGGGCGTTGCCCTTGACCTCCCCCTTGCCGATAGGCTCTCTGGCCTCCATCAGCATCAAGGGTACGGCTTCGCCCGCCATCCTCACCCGTTCGGTACTCGCTGCGCTCCGTTCCGCTTGCGGCTTCCGGTGTCGCCCTTGACGCCGATTCCAGCCAGGACACGGCCACGGCCCCAACGTGAACGGGAACGAAAACCCGGCACGCTGGCCGGGTCGGTTTGGTGACGACCAGCAGCTGGCCAGGTCGTGAAGCTGTCGCCAATTAATCGACTAACGAATATAAGTTTTCATATATTTAACAAACATCTCTTTCATGCCAGAAATAGCTTGGGCATCTAATTTTCCTGATATATAAGAGGCGCAATCGTAGTGTCTCGAATCATTTCCAACTGAAACTTGATACTTGCAATTTTCAGAAAATCTACCAGTTGAATCGAATTGATTATCTCGAATAGTGCCCATTGAAGACACCAATCCATATCCTTTTGGCGAAAATCCACCATCCCCATCAGTGAAGACGACAAACATTCCGCCATCTAATTTTTCTGAAACATAGATTTGACAGCAATTACCGCTGCGCTGCCGCTGTTGGTTTATGTTGTTAATCCAAATCATAGGATCAGCCAACTCTATCCCTGATTTCTTAGCTTCCTGGTACAGCGCATAAAACTGCTTGGCCCTCACAGCAGCCATAGCTTGCTTAACCCTCTCCCCTCGTTCACTTGCATTTTTGGCATCATCAATGCCTCTTAATACCTGTCCTTGCGTTGCGGCAGCATCCCTTAAATCTACGGCATAGGCATTAAAACTAAAGGCAACGGCTGCCCAAAACGCTAAAAGAACCTTCATAAAATCCCCTAGATTTTTCATAGTTAAAGCCAGTTTGTAACTATAGCGCCCTTGTCTTGGACGCCATGCCCTACCGAGGTTTTCGGCTCGGCGTTACGGTTTCGTCTTGGTCGTTGCTTTCTGAGACTGAGTTGCATCAAGACGGGCCAAAAGG
>NZ_JBRREK010000073.1:0-15756 GCF_056760235.1 Stenotrophomonas sp. STEN018 | reverse complement strand
TTGGTGCATTCTGGGCCGGCCCCTTCTGCCCGGAATAGCCGCGCCATGCGCGGGTGGGGCGTTCCCGGCAAACCCGCTGGGGGCGGGGCGTACGCCGCGAAACTGGCAATGTCTGGTTGCAGGGGGATTTTGCAATCTGACGGCATGGGAGCTTCGCGGCTTAACCCGCTCCCACAAATATCGTGCGGCCTACGTATGGCCGGTAACGCCTCTGCCGAGCATGGCTCGGCACTACCGCTTGAGCCCCTCTCCCGCAAGCGAGAGAGGGGTTGGGGTGAGGGCGGCTTTTCGCTGGTAAGGCCTCTGCCGAGCATGGCTCGGCACTACAGTTTGCCGGGGGCAAAAAAACGGCGCCGAGGCGCCGTTTTTCTTAGAGGCCGTAGCCGAACTGCTGCTTGAACTGGTCGTTGAACTCAGCGAAGTCGAAGCGCTGGTTCTGCGTGCCCGGGTGCTCAACCTTGAGCGCGCCCATCAGGTTGCTCATGCGGCCGACGGTCAGCCAGTCCATGCCCTTCTCGATGCCGAAGATCAGGCCGGCGCGGAAGGCGTCGCCACAGCCGGTCGGGTCGACCACGCGGCGCTCGTGCGCCGGCGGGATGTCGAAGGTCTTTTCCGGGGTGTGGATGATTGCGCCGCGCGGGCCCTGGGTAGTGATGTAGGCCTTGGTCCGCGACACGATGTCGGTCTCGTTCCAGCCGGTGCGCTCTTGCAGCAGGTTGGACTCGTAGTCGTTGACCACCACGTAGTCGGCCTGCTCGATGAACTCGCGCAGTTCCGGGCCGTTGAACAGCGGTAGCGCCTGGCCCGGGTCGAAGATGAAGGGGATGCCGCATTCCACGAATTCAGCTGCGTTCTGGATCATGCCTTCGCGGCCATCCGGGGCAACAATGCCGAAGCTCACGCCCGGCACGTCGCGCACGTGGTTCTCATGCGAGCGCATCATCGCGCCCGGGTGGAAGGCGGTGATCTGGTTGTTGTCGTGATCGGTGGTAATGAAGCACTGCGGGGTGAACATGTCTTCCAGCACCCGGACCTGGCTCAGGTCGATGTTCATGCGCTCGAAGTGCTCGCGGTACGGACCGAAGTCCTGGCCGACGGTGCCCATCGGGATCGGGCTGCCGCCCAGCAGCTTCAGGTTGTAGGCGATGTTGCCGGCGCAGCCACCCAGCTCGCGACGCATGCGCGGAACCAGGAATGACACATTCAGGATGTGCACCTTGTCCGGCAGGATGTGGTTCTTGAACTGGTCCGGGAACACCATGATGGTGTCAAAGGCAAGGGAACCACAGATCAAAGCGGACATTGCGAACAGGCCTATACGTAAAAGGAAAAAGCCGCCGCGCACGCGCAGACGACCCGGCGCGACTGCGCGCCAAAGTGCGTAAGGTTACCGGCTGCGGCGGTCCACGGCCACAAGCAAGGATGTACCGCAGCTGCCCGGAGTGGTCGGAAGCCCAGAATTCACTAGGATTTTCCTTGCTCGGGCGGGGGTGGGTTGATAGGCTAACTGCCCTCATTTTCTGCCCATTTTTTCGCCAACCGGCGTGGGCACGACACCCGTCAGGATCACTTCCCAGATGTTCAAGAAGCTGCGTGGCATGTTCTCCAATGACCTGTCCATTGACCTGGGCACGGCCAACACCCTTATTTATGTGCGCGGCCAGGGCATTGTGCTGAACGAGCCGTCAGTCGTGGCTGTGCGCCAGGACCGTGCTATCGGTGGCACCCGTTCGGTGGCTGCCGTCGGCGCCGAGGCCAAGCAGATGCTCGGCCGTACCCCGGGCCATATCACCACCATCCGGCCGATGAAGGATGGCGTCATCGCCGACTTCACCTATACCGAGGCGATGCTCAAGCACTTCATAAAGAAGGTGCACAAGTCGCGCGTGCTGCGTCCGAGCCCGCGCGTACTGGTCTGCGTGCCGGCTGGCTCCACCCAGGTCGAGCGCCGCGCCATCAAGGAATCGGCCGAAGAGGCCGGTGCGCGTGATGTGTTCCTGATCGAAGAGCCGATGGCTGCTGCGATCGGTGCCGGCATGCCGGTCACCGAGGCGCGTGGTTCGATGGTCATCGATATCGGCGGCGGCACTACCGAAGTTGCGGTCATCTCGCTGAACGGCATTGTCTATTCGGCCTCGGTGCGTATCGGTGGCGACCGTTTCGACGAATCCATCACCAATTACGTGCGCCGCAACCACGGCATGCTGATCGGTGAAGCCACCGCCGAGCGCATCAAGGTGGAGCTGGGCTGCGCCTACCCGCAGGCGGAAGTGATCGAGATGGAAATCTCCGGCCGTAACCTCGCCGAGGGCGTGCCGAAGATGATCAAGATCAGCTCCAACGAGGTGCTTGAAGCCCTGCACGAGCCGCTGTCGGGCATCGTCTCGGCCGTCAAGCTGGCGCTGGAGCAGACCCCGCCGGAACTGTGCGCCGACGTCGCCGAGCGCGGCATCGTGCTGACCGGTGGTGGCGCGCTGTTGCGTGACCTGGATCGCCTGATCTCCGAAGAAACCGGCCTGCACGTGCAGGTGGCCGACGATCCCTTGACCTGCGTGGCCCGCGGTGGCGGTCGTGCGCTGGAGTTGGTGGACATGCACGGCAACGAGTTCTTTGCGCCGGAGTGAGCCGCAGGGAATAGGGGCGGGGGAAGCGAGGACTGGTGGCAGGGTTTCCTGCCTCTGGTTCCACTCTCCAGCGCCTGCTTCCCCGAACCATCGGCGTGGCGCCAGTCGCGCCGTTTCCATACCTGATTCTTCATTTCCCATTCCCAGCCTTCTGTCGTGCCCCCTTACGCCGGTCCTCCCGTAGCCTCCCGTCAGGGGGATGCCAGCAGCACGCTGCGTCTGCTGGCGTACCTTGCCTTGGCCATTACCTTGATCGTGCTGGATGACCAGGGCGGCTGGATGTCGCGTCTGCGCGCCCAGGCCAATGTGCTGGTGCAACCGGTGTGGGCCTTGGCTGGCGTGCCAGGGCGAGTGGGGGCTTCGGTGAAAGACAACGCGGCCAGCCATAACCAGCTGGTCAACGAAAACCGCGAGCTGCGCAATCAGCTGCTGGTCGCCAACGCGCGCCTGACCCGCCTGCAGACCGCAGCGCTGGACAACGCGCAGTTGCGCGAGCTGCTCAACGTGGCTGAGCGCAATGGCCTGGACGTGCAGCTCGCGCCCATCCTCGATATCGATCTGGATCCGGTCAAGCAGCGGCTGGTGCTGGATTCGGGCAGCCGCGCCGGCGTGCATGTCGGCCAGGCAGTGATCGATTCCGGCGGCCTGATGGGCCAGGTGATCGCGGTGACGCCGGCGCATTCGACCGTGTTGCTGCTGACCGACCCGGACCATGCGGTGCCGGTGGCGGTGGCACGCAATGGCGTGCGCCTGATTGTCTACGGCCGTGGCGACCGTCTGGAACTGCGTGATATTCCGCTCAGTGCGGGCGTGGAGGTGGGCGATGAGATCGTCACTTCCGGTCTGGGCGGGCGTTTCCCGGCAGGCTTCCCGGTCGGCAAGATCCTGAAACTGCGCCCGGACGACACCCACGCCTTCCTGGTCGGTGAGCTGGAGCCTGCAGCCAAGCTGGACCGCGGCCGCAATGTGCTGCTGCTGCGGTCGGTGCCACCCCTGCCGCAACTGCCGGACAGCGATGCAAGTGGCCCGGCACTGGAAGCCACGGCGGCGGGCGGCCCATCCGCGGCCCCGGCCAACCGCATGGGCGCGGCAGCTGCCGTTGTTCCTGCTACTGCCAATGCCACCAGTGCGTCCGTACCGGCAGCGGCGCAGGCCCAGAGCCGCACGCCAGTGACCGAGCCGGCCGCCGCTGCAGGCCAAGCGCCCGCTCCGGCAACAGCGCCGGTCGACGGATCAGCAAACCCGACAGCGCCTGTGACTACCGATAACCCGACCCCGCCGCAGGTGCGCCCATGAGTCGTCTGCGCACCAAGGGCTGGGTGATGCCGGTCAGTTTCGTGCTGGCCTTGCTGTTTGCACTGATTCCGCTGCCGGAGCTGCTGTTGCCGGCGCGCCCGTATTGGCTGGCGCTGGTGTTGGCTTATTGGGTGATCGAAACTCCGGACAAGGTCGGGCTGGGCTTCGCCTTCAGCATCGGCCTGCTGGCCGATGTGATGTTTGGTGGCATTCTGGGTGAGCAGGCACTGCGGCTGGTGGTGATGGCCTTCATCCTGCAGCGCTTCCGTGCCCGCATCCGCTTCTTCCCGTTGTCGCAACAGGCCTTGGCGATGGGCGGGCTGTTGTTCAACGACCGCGTGATCGATGCTGCCATCCACCTGCTGGTGGGTGAGCCGATGCTGCCGTGGAGCTATTGGGTGGCGCCGCTGCTGGGCATGGCCTTGTGGTTGCCGCTATATGTGCTGCTGGATGCGGTGCGGCTGGGCAAGCGCGGGCGCTGACGATGGCTTCGCGCCGCCAGAACAAGAATACGCACGCAGAGGCCGAGCAGTTCCGGCGCCGTGCCGCGATCGGCTTCCTTGGTGTGCTGTTGACCCTGGGTTTCCTCGCTGGCTGGTATTTCAAGCTGCAGGTGCTGGACCACGACATCTACGCCACCCGTTCCGAAGCCAACCGCATCAAGGCGCGGCCGGTGGTGCCGGGGCGTGGGCTGATCTACGACCGTAATGGCCGCCTGCTGGCCGAGAACGTGCCGGCTTTCCGCCTGGACGTCACCTCCGACAAGGTCCAGGACATGGACGCTACCTTGGCTGGGCTGCAGAAGATCTTCTCGCTCAGCGAAGAGGACATCGAGCGCTTCAAGCAATCGCGCAAGGCGCGCCGCGGTTTCATGCCGGTGACGCTGAAGTTGCGGGTCAGCGACGAGGAGATGGCGCGCTTCGCGGTGGACCGCTGGCGCTACCCGGGCGTCGAGCTGGAACCCTATCTGACCCGGCGTTATCCCTACGGCGATCTGTTCGGCCACATCATCGGCTACGTCGGCCGGGTCGATGACAAGGATCTGGAAGAGCTGGGCGAGGGCAATGCGGCGCTGACCCATATCGGTAAGTCCGGGCTGGAGCGTTTCTACGAAACCCAGCTGCGCGGCAAGATCGGCTATGAGCAGGTCGAGACCAATGTGCAGGGCCGTGCCATCCGCACCATCGGCCGGGTGCCGGCGCAATCGGGCACCGACCTGCGCCTGTCCATCGACGCCGACCTGCAGCGGGCAATGGTCGCTGCGTTCGGTGAGCAGGAAGGTTCGGCGGTGGCGATTGATCCGCGTACCGGCGAAGTCCTGGCGATGGTCAGCCTGCCGTCCTACGACCCCAATCTGTTCGTCAACGGCATTTCCCACGCTGACTTCAAGGCACTCAACGAGAACCCGTCGCGGCCGCAGTTCAACCGGCTGGTGTTGGGCGGTGTGGCGCCGGGCTCAACGGTGAAGCCTTTCCTCGGCCTGGCTGGCCTGGACAGCGGCCTGCGCCGGCCCGAAGACAAGATCCTGTCGCGCGGCATGTTCTACCTGCCCGGCGTCAGCCGTGGCTGGGGTGATGCCAACCGTGGCGGCCATGGCTGGACCGATCTGCGCAAATCGATCACGCAGTCGGTCAATACCTATTACTACCAGCTCGGTATCGACATGGGCATCGAGCGCTACGACGACTACATGGGCAACCGCTACGGCTTTGGCCAGCCCACCGGCATCGATCTGGCCGGCGAGATCGGCGGCATCCTGCCGTCACCCGCAGCCAAGCTGAAAGCCAACAAGGAGCGCTGGTATCCCGGTGACACCGTCAATGCCAGCATCGGACAGGGCCTGTGGAAAGTAACGCCGCTGCAACTGGTGCGTGGTGTTGGCGGCTTGGCCACTGGCCAGCTGCGCACGCCGCACCTGGTGATGGAACAGCGCGCCGGCTTCGACCATGACTGGGCGCCGACGCAGCAACCGGCGAGCAAGCCAATCAGCCCCACTCCGGCCAATGTGCAGGTAGTACGCGAAGGCATGATGGGCACCATGCAGCCCGGCGGCAGTGGTTGGCGCTCGGCTGCCGGTGCGCAGTACCGCATGGCTGGCAAGACCGGTACCGCGCAGGTCATCAGCCGCAAGGGCACCGCCGCATTGAATCCGCGCAGCCTGCCGATGCATCTGCGCCACCGCGCGCTGTTCGTTGGTTTTGCGCCTGCCGAGGAGCCAGTCATCGCAATTGCCATCGCGGTGGAAGGCGGCGGCTACGGTGGTTCTGCCGCCGCGCCGATCGCGCGCAAGGTGTTTGATGCCTGGTTGCTCGGGGTGATGCCCGAAGGCCTGCAGCCGCTGGATGCCGAGCGCGGCACGGTGGCGGTGGGCGTGACGACGTTTGATACCGAAGATGCCAGCTGGCGTGCGCGCGGCGAGCTGGTTGCGCCGCAGTTCGCTGATCTGCCGATCATGGTCGGCGCTCCCGCACCGCAGCCAGGTGTGCCGCCGCAGCCTGCGCCCGATGCGCTGCCGGGCGTGGCGCCGGCAGTTGCGCGTCCGGTGGTGCCGGCGGCAACGACAGCGGAGATGGGCCGATGAGGGATTTCCTGCGCTGGGCGTTGGAGATGGGTCAGCGGCTGACCCGGGGTTTGGACTGGCCGCTGCTGTTTGCCTTGCTGGCGTTGATGGCTATTGGCTTGTCGGTGCTGGACAGCGCTGGCGGCAGTGGGCTGGTGATGGCGCAGGCCGCACGCTTTGCGGTCGGCCTGGCGGCGATGTGGGCGATCTCGCGGGTGTCGATCCTGCGCATCCGTGCGTGGACGCCGATGATCTATGCGCTGTCGATGCTGCCGCTGCTGGCGGTATTCGTGCTCGGCACCGGCAAGTACGGGCGGCAATGGTTGAACCTGGGTTTGTTCTACCTGCAGCCAGCCGAGTTGTTGAAGGTGAGCTTGCCGATGATGGTGGCCTGGTATCTCAACCGGATGCCCTTGCCACCGCGGATTCCGGTGGTGCTGGTGACAGCGGTGATCATTGGTGTGCCGACCGGGCTGGTGATGCTGCAGCCGGACTTCGGCACCGGCGTGCTGATCGCCGCCAGCGGTGCCTTCGTGTTGTTGCTGGCCGGCCTGCCGTGGTGGTGGGTTGGCGTGGGCGTCGGCGGCGTTGCTGCCGTCGCACCGGTCGCCTGGTTCTGGCTGCTGCGGCCGTACCAGAAGGACCGCATCATGATGTTCATGGACCCGGAGAGTGATGCGCTTGGCGCGGGTTGGAACATCATCCAATCCAAGATTGCCATTGGTTCCGGCGGCCTTACCGGCAAGGGCTGGGGGCTCGGCTCGCAGTCACACCTGAACTTCATTCCCGAGCAGACCACCGACTTTGCATTCTCGGTACTGAGTGAAGAGTACGGCTGGATCGGCGTGGCGATCGTGCTGGCCTTGTACCTGTTCGTGATTGGCCGCTGCCTGTGGATCGCGGTGGATTCGCGCGATACCTATTCGCGGCTGCTGGCCGGCGCTACCGGTCTGGCGTTCTTCGTCTACATCCTGGTCAACGGCGGCATGATCTCCGGATTGTTGCCGGTAGTGGGCGTGCCGATGCCGTTGATCAGTTATGGCGGCACCTCGGCGGTGTCGTTGTTGGCCGGCTTCGGGCTGGTGATGGCGGTACGTGCGCACCGGCCGGTGCATGGCGGCTAGCGCAATGCTGTTGCGCGGATCGCCTATTGATCCGCGTCAATATTGCGAGCTTTGATCCAGATCAAACACCTGGCTTTACTAAACCTTCACACTACGCCCCGTCACCGGCGCGTTGCCCGCGCTGTGATTGTCGGCTCGCCGTATGGGGCAGCTGGCAGGTTGGCATCTGGCGGGATGACGGGGGGAGCCGTCGTCCCGGGTCCTCCGGACGCTGACGCGAGTGTCGGTCATCTCAGCGGGATGGGGAGATGGCCGACATTCCTTTTTTGCTTGGCCCACGTGGTCACGGTCCTTGCCGAGCCAGATTGCCGGTCACCGTAGGCGGCGACGCGTCGCCTATTCATCGGATGGCGTGAATCCGAGCGGGTTAAGGCGCTGGCGGCCGTAGCGTATTTTCCGCTTCAATCTTGTTGTGTTTCATGGTGTTATTGCGGGAAATTCATCTTTGACCTGCTAATCTCGCCCGATGATTAGACGCGCCCTGGTTTGCTGCCTCACCCTCGGCATGGTTGCCTGCGCAACCCAGCCGAAGTCTCCTACACCTGCGCCGGCCCCGGCGGCAACTCCGGTCAAGCCGAGCACTGGCCCGGCCGAAGCCGTACCCGAGGCCAAGGCCGCGTTGCCGCCGGTCGACCTGACCCCCGTGCCATTCGAAACCGCCCGCGCCAATTTCGTGCGCGATACCGCGGCCAAGTACCGCATCGACCCGGCCTATATCGAAGCCACCCTGGCCCAGGCGCAGATCCGCGAGCCGATCATCGCCGCGATGTCGCGCCCGGCCGAGCGGGTCAAGCCGTGGAACGAATACCGTCCGATGTTCATCACCCAGGCGCGTATCGACGGTGGTCGCGCGTTCCTGGCCGAACACCGCGATGAACTGATGCGGGTGCAGGAACGCACCGGCGTGCCGGCCGAGGTGATCGTCTCCATCATTGGTGTGGAAACCAGCTACGGCCGCAATGCCGGCAACCACCGCGTGCTCGATGCGCTGTACACGCTGGCCTTCAAATACCCGCGCACCGGCGACCCGGCCAAGCTTGAGCGAGAAGTGCGCCGCGAGCTGTTCTTCCGTGACGAGCTGGCCAAGCTGTTCGAACTGAGCGCGCTGGAAAAGCTCGACATCACCACGCTCAAGGGCAGCTATGCCGGGGCGATGGGCATGGGCCAGTTCATGCCGTCCAGCTATCTGGACTACGCGGTGGACGGCAATGGCGACGGCCGCCGTGACCTGTTCAACAGCTACGACGATGTGTTCTCGTCCATTGCCAATTACTTCGTCAAGAAGGGTGGCTGGATCCGCGGTGGCACCGTTGCGGTACCGGCCACGCTGCAGGCTGGCTTCGAGGAGTTCAATCCCACCGATTGGACGCCGACCTACACCGTCACCGAACTGGCAGCACGTGGCTACCAGCCGGTCACGCCGGTACGTGCGGTGAATGCCAAGGCCACTCCGGTAACGCTGGAAGGCAGCGATGGCAAGCAGTACTGGCTGGGCTTCCAGAACTACTACGCGATCACCCGTTACAACATCTCCAAAATGTACGCGATGGCCGTTTTCCAGCTGTCCCAGGCGATCGCCGGCAAGGAGCTTCCCCCGGCATGAATATCAAGTGGCTGGTCCCTGCGTTGATCGTGCTCGGGCTGGCCGCCTGCAGCAGCGCGCCCAAGAAGTCGGCCCATGGCACGAACGGTGCCACCTCATCAGCGCGCCCGGCGACGGTAGTGCATGGGCATGGCAATGCACGCGGTGAATGCCCGGAGGGCTCGCCCTATGCCAAGGCGCAGGAAGACCTGTCCACCCGTGGCAACTACACCGCCGGTGGTCTGTACAAGCCGGGGGTGAACGACACCACCCCGAGCTACATACCCAACGTGAACTGCATCCCCGAGCCGCTGGTGACCAATGAAGCGCGCTCGGCGGTCGGCAACAGATCGCCGTACACGGTGCTGGGCAAGCAATACCAGATCATGGACCGGGTCGATAACTACGTGGAGCAGGGTACCGCCTCCTACTACGGGCAGAAATTCCACGGCCGGCTGACCTCCAACCGTGAGGTGTACGACATGTACGCCTTCACTGCCGCGCACAAGACCTTGCCGTTGCCGAGCTTTGCGCGGGTGACCAACCTGGACAACGGCGAGTCGGTGATTGTGCGGGTCAACGACCGCGGTCCGTTCCACGACGGCCGCGTGATCGATCTCAGCTATGCCGCTGCAGTGCGGCTGGGCATCACCCAGCGCGGTACCGGCCGGGTGGAAGTGCATGGTCTGACCCCGGGCAGTGAGAACCTGCAGGCTTCCGGTGACAGCCGTCGCGCACGCCGCGAGCGTGCCGCGGCTACCGTAGCTGTTGCCGCACCGGCGGCGCGACCGGCCCCTGTCACGCCTAGCCGCATGGATCAGCTGGTCGAAAGACTGCCGGCACCAGCCGTGGCGCCGGCGCGCCCTGTGGCCGGCAATGCCGATCATTTCGAAACCTGGATGAAGGACAACAACGTGCGTGTCGCCACCGGTCGTCCGGCGGTTACCAGTGCTGCCAGCACAGCGTCGGCTCCGGTAAGCGTGCAGGCGCTGCCTGCATCGTCGGAGTTGTTGCAGTTCACCCCGCCGCCGGGTGTTGTGGTTGCTGCCGCGCCGGTGCCGAAAACCGTGCCGACGGCGCAGCCGGACCCGGCCGCGCGCGCGCTGGGCTCGATCCTGCTCCAAGTCGCCAGTTTCTCCAGTCGCGACAATGCCGCGCGGGCCTTGGGCCAGCTGGCTTCTGCGGGTATTGTCGGAGCCAGCCTCAGTGACATTGTCAGCGGCGGCCGTACCTTGTGGCGCCTGCGCGTGCCGGCCACTGACAGCAGCAGTGCCACGGAACTTGCCGGGCGTATTGCCGGTCTTGGATTTGGCCTGCCGCAAGTGGTCCGCGATTAACCCCAGCACACCGGGGTGCCACCGGCTGGCTGGTGTCGCCCTACAATGACTCCCCGAATTTTTCTTCCTCGTCCATCAGGAACCGTTGTCCGATGAAATTCCGTTTTGCCGCCGCTGCACTGGCCACCACGCTCGTCGTGGGTCTGGCTTCCGCCCAGACGCCCGCCCCGACGCCCACGCCAACACCGGCCGCCGCTGCCGCTCCGGCCCAGGTGGCGACGCCGCCGGCCCCGGTTCCGACCACCTCTTCGGCATGGGTATTGATGGACTACGCCACCGGCCAGGTGCTGGCGGGCGAAAACATCCATTCGCCGCTGCCACCGGCCAGCATCACCAAGGTGATGACCTCCTACGTGCTGGCCGCGGAAATGAAGAACGGCAAGATCAAGCCTGACGACCAGGTGATGATGAGCGAGCGTGCCTGGCGTGAAGGCGGCGCAGGGACAGACGGCAGCTACAGCGGTTTCCCGGTCAACCAGACGGCGCGTCTGGAAGACATGGAAAAGGGCATGGCGATCCAGTCCGGCAACGACGCGGCCATCGCCTTGGCCGAGCATGCGGCCGGCAGTCAGGAAGCCTTTGCGGCGCTGATGAACAGCTACGCGGCCAAGATCGGCATGAAGGATTCGCACTTCGTCAACGCACACGGTCTGAATGCCGAGGGCCACCAGTCCAGTGCTTACGATCTGGCGTTGCTGGGCCGCGCCTTCGTGCGCGATTACCCGGAGACCTATGCGTACAACAAGATCAAGGAATTCACGGTAGGCAAGATCACCCAGCCGAACCGCAACCTGCTGTTGTGGCGCGACCAGAGCGTGGACGGCATCAAGACCGGCCACACCTCGGCTGCCGGTTACTGCCTGCTGAGTTCGGCTCAGCGCGGTGATCAGCGTCTGGTAGCGGTGTTGATGGGCGGTGCATCGGAGAAGCAGCGCGCTGATGACAGCCTGGCCTTGTTGAACTGGGGTTTCCGCTTCTTCGAAACCCATCGCATGTATGAAGCTGGCAAGGCGGTGACCACGCAGCATGTGTGGAAGGGCGCGGCCGACGAGGTGCAGTTGGGTGTGGCGCAGCCGATGTTGGTGAGCGTGCCGCGCGGCCGTTACAACGATCTGAAGCCGTCGATGGATGTGCCGAAGCAGTTGGTGGCGCCGATTGCCGCAGGTCAGCAGATTGGTACGGTCAAGGTGTCGCTGGATGGCAAGGTAGTTGCCGAGGCGCCGTTGGTGGCCGTGCAGGCGGTGGAAGAGGGTGGTTTCTTCAAGCGTCTGTGGGATGCCTTCATGATGTGGTGGAAGTCCGAGTAAGGGCTTTCACAGGCTGAAAAGCCGAGCGGCGTTGCGGTGTTCTGTCGACTGGAGTTCAGGTCGATGGAACGCAGCAACGCCGCTTTTGTTTTGTCTGTTGAGTGGCGCGGCTCTGCTCAGCCCCGTTTCTTTGCCAAGCTCCGCTGAGCTCTCTTCCTTTGCCAAGTGCAGCTCTGCTCCCTCCCTTTGCCGCAGGCAAGGGGAGGGTTGGGGAGGGGAAGCTTTAGGCGTTGAAGTTGCCGTTGCCATTGCCGTTGCCGTTGCTTTTGACTTACCGGGCCCCTTCCGCAGCGACGGAGCCAGTGGGAAGAACCCGAAGGGCGACGTGCATGGATGCACGTCGTTTTTCGCCACGACAAGGATGTCGTGTCGAAAAATCCCGCTGCCTCCGCGCCCACGCCGCTGCGCGACGCGGGTCCACTCCGCTGGCAGGATTTTTCGACGATACATCCTTGTATCGTCGAAAAACGACGCACATCCATGTGCGCCGCCCCGTTCGGGGTCTTGTCTGCCAGCTCCGTCGCTGCGGAAGGGGCCCGGTAAGTCAAAAGCTGAAGAACAAAAACCGGAGCAAAAGCTGTGGAGCAAAAGCTGTGGAGCAAAAGCGCCCTCACCCCAACCCCTCTCCCGCACGCGGGCGAGGGGCTCGGAATGCTTCGGCTGCTGGTGCTGTAGCCGCACGCGGGATAGGGGCTCGGAATGCTTCGGCTGCTGGTGCTGTAGCCGCACGCGGGATAGGGGCTCGGAATGCTTCGGCTGCTGGTGCTGTAGCCGCACGCGGGATAGGGGCTCGGAAAGCGTCGGCGGCTAGTGCACTGGCCCCGCGCCCCCGGGGGGGGGGGGGGGTGGGGGGGGCGCGCCGGGGGGGCGGGGGGGCCCCCCGGGGCGGGCGGGCTGCCCCCGCCCCCCCCCCCGGGGGGGGGGGTGGGGGGGGGGGTGGGGGCCGCCTTTCGCTTTGTGGCACCACATGGCGATTGGGCCGCATTTGCTAACACCCGCCATCAAAGCGTGCGACTGATGGTGAAGCTGCCAAATACCGGCATTTCCTTCTGTCCGTCAAATTCGCGGGTACGGTGGTAACGGGCCAGGGCGAACTTCCACTTGCCGCGCATCACCGCTGCGCCAAATCCGATGTCACCGACGAACGGTCGCTTGTCTACGCTGTGACTGTTGCGGAAGGTGTTGCCGTCCAACGTGATGTCACGTACTACCCAGCGTGCATCGCTGGTAATGAATAGATGGCTGGACCAGCCTTCAGCACGTCCGCGGCGTGTCGGTGCAGTGTTTTCACCGGCTGGTCGCATCGGTGAGCTGCCGAAGTCGTCGGGGAGCTTCCAACCGAAGCGTACTTCGCCGCCTACATTGGCGTAGGTGGCAAGGTTGCCGATGGCACCACCCCAATGGCTGATCGCGTCCCAGCCCCAACCTTCACTACTGCTCTCGGTGGGCCAGCGCTGCATGCGCTCATGCAGAAATTTGAATACCGGCTCGTTGTGCAGCTGGTTATCCCAGCCCTTGAATTTGTCATCACCCAATATGCTGTGTACGGCATCCTGTGCCTGCTTGCCCTGCGCAAATGGGCCGAGCATTCCCAATGCCAATTGGGTGGTCCGCAGGTGGTTGCCGCTGCGCGCGTTATAGCCAAAGTTGACCAGCAGTACCGCCGCATAGGGGCGGTCTTCTTTGATCAGGTCGCTGCGGGTTCTATCGGTAGGGGTGAACAAGCCCTGGCCGAAGCTGAAGATCATGTTCTGCTGCTGGAATTCGCCTGGGTGCAGGCTTTCCAGGTGATGATTCATCCAACGCGCCAGACGCGGCAGGCACGGGTCGTTGGTGTAGTCCTGCAGGTTGGGTGAGACCAAAGTAAACATCACGCCGTTGGTATAACCCTGATCTTGATGTGCGCCGCCGAGCAGGTCATTGTCGACGCGGAAATTGATAGCAGGCGGATGATCACTCAATGCACTTTGTGCGCACTGCTCGGTTGCCAACGCAGGTGTGCCGACAAATCCACCAGTCATCAGCAACAGCAGTCCAACACCGGATTTCATTTGCAGATCTCAACGCAAGCAGAAGTGACATGCAGCTTAGTAGCCTGTTGTTGAGCGGCATATCGCTACCGAGCGGACAGATTGTTGTGAGTGTGGCGGTGGATTTTTCCGTGCGAGTGCGTGCAATGCGCAATCGTAGGAGTGCTGCCAGATGCAGCAGGGAACGTGCAGGTAGTGCAGGTCAGTGGTTGGCTGCCCCCTATTCAGCTGTGCGTATTTCGTGCTGATCGCGGACATCCGCCGCTGATGGCTCCGCCGACGTGGTCTGCGATGTGGTCGAGCCAAGTGCAGGCGTGCAGCAGTTGGCCACTGGCGAAACCTTGGTGCAGCGGCGCATGGCGCGGCTGCTGTCCGGTGCCAGCAATCAGGCTGCGGTGGTGGCGGAGCTGAAAACCGGGATGTTGTTGTTCCCCACCGCGGCGGCGCCGACGGCAGCATGCTCAATGTCGAGGGCGAAATGGGCAACAAGGGCTGGGCGCCGGCAGCGGCGGTGGAAACCGCGCAGTAGGTCGGTGGGTGAAGGTCGCAGGAGCTCCCGGCGGCCCTGTTTGAGACGGTTCTGGGCGGTGGCCTGCGCCTGTTAGGAGACCCCTCTCACAAAAACGTCATGCATCCTGAGGCCCGTCTGGGTTAGGATTCCGGCGGACCGGACCGTGCTCGTCTGCTAGGTAACATCAGGGACAGAGTCTTACCGCAAGGTCTCTAAGCCAAAGGAACGCACCTCGTAAGGTGCAGGTTAAATGGGGAAGTATTAGATGCGTAACGTTTTTTCGCCGCTCACTGCAGCGGTCATTACTCTGGGCATCGCTGCGGCTGTCAGCAGCCAGCCGGCCCAGGCAGCATTCAAGGCCAAGGGCACCCAGGCACAGGAACAGCGTCAGCAAGCAGCTGCGCAGATTCCAACCTGCCAGCGTCCGATCGGCACCTTGTCGGTGATAGAACCGGAAGATTCCACCAACTGGTGGACCGGCCAGCAGTTGCCGGCGCCTTCGCGTCTGATCAAGGCTTTCGTCAACCGTTCGCGTTGTTTCACCCTGGTGGACCGAGGTGCCGGTATGGCCGCGGGCCAGTTCGAGCGTGAGCTGGCGGCCAGTGGCGACCTGCGTGGTCGTTCCAACGTCGGCAAGGGCCAGATCAAGGCCGCTGACTACGTGATGATTCCGGATCTGGTCTCGCAGAACAGCAATGCCGGTGGCAATGCCATTGGTGGCCTGCTCGGTGGCCTGATCGGTGGTCGCGCCGGTGCCTTGGTGGGTGGTTTGAATTTCACCAGCAAGACCGCTGACGTGGTGCTGACCGTGACCGACGTGCGCTCGTCGGAGCAGGTTGCCATCTCCGAAGGTTCGGCGCGCAAGAGCGATATGGGCTTTGGTGCCGGTGGCGGCCTGTTCGGCGGCAGCGGCCTGGGTGCAGCTGGCGTTGGCGGTTATGCCAACACCGAAATCGGCCAGGTGATCACCATGGCCTACCTGCAGGCCTATACCGACATCATCGCCCAGCTGGGTGGTTTGCCGGATAACGCTTCTGCCGCAAATGCGCAGCAGGCGGTGACGGTGACCCGTGCGGGTCGTCTGCTGGCCAACGCCCGTGGTACCGGCGCGCCGGTACGCACCCTGGAAGCCGGGATGATGCTGTACCCGACCGGCACCAAGGAAGGCGTGATGTGGGAAGTCGAGGATGAGCTGGGCAACCGCGGTTGGGTGTCGTCCACCCTGCTGCAGCTGTCCAAGTAAGTTCCGGGTTACCCCGCAGAAAGGCCGCGCAAGCGGCCTTTCTGGTTTTCGCCGGAATTGTAGTGGGGGGGGGGGGGGGGGGGGGGGGGGGGGGGGGGGCGGGGGGGGGGGGGGGGGGGGGGGGGGGGGGGGGGGGGGGGGG
>NZ_JBRREK010000072.1:0-15834 GCF_056760235.1 Stenotrophomonas sp. STEN018 | reverse complement strand
CCCCCCCCCCCCCCCCCCGCCCCCCGCCCCCCCCCCCCCCCCCCCCCCCCCCCCCCCCCCCCCCCCCCCCCCCCCCCCCCCCGCCCCCCCCCCCCGCCCCCCCCCCCCCCCCCCCCCCCCCCCCCCCCCCCCCCCCCCCCCCACTACAGGTGAGGCCTCCCGCATGCCGATCCATGGATCAGCATGCGGGGCGTTGCCCGGCATTACATCCGGCGCAATTCCCAGGCGCGGTGGATGCGGGCGTTGCGCTCGAAATCCGGGCCGATGGTCTGTGCGGAAATCTCGCGGCAGTTGGCGAACTCGGCCACCGCGCTCTCGTCGAGCTTGAAGCGACGGAAGTTGTTGGAGAAGTACAGCACGCCGTCGGACGTCAAGCGATCCATCGCTGCACGCAGCAGGCGCACATGCTCGCGCTGAATGTCGAAGTCCTCGGCGCGCGCCGAGTTGGAGAAGGTCGGCGGGTCGCAGAAGATCACGTCGTAACGATTTTTCTCAGCTTCCAGCCAGGTCATCGCGTCGCCCTGCACCAAGGTGTGCTGGCTGCCGCCTTTACCATTGAGCGCGAGGTTGTCGGCGCACCACTGCAGGTAGGTACCCGACAGGTCGACGCTGGTGGTCGAAGAGGCACCAGCAACCGCCGCTTCCACGCTGGCCACGCCGGTGTAGCAGAACAGGTTGAGGAAGCGCTTGCCGCGCGCTTCCTGCGCCATATGCGTACGCAGTGGACGGTGATCGAGGAACAAGCCGGTGTCCAGGTAATCGAACAGATTCACGCGCAGCAGCGCGTTGTTCTCACGCACCAGGATGAACTCGCCACGCTGTTCGAAGCGGCCGTACTTGCTGCCGCCCTTGCCGCGCTCGCGCGACTTCAAGGCGACCTGCTCAGCCGGCACCTGGAACACTTCGCGGGCAGCAGCCAACAGTTCGTTGCGACGGCGACGCACGTCCACGTCCGGAATGGTGGCTGGTGCCGCGTATTCCTGCACATGCAGGAAGGTGCGGTTCTTGCCACCGTCTTCGCGGTAGACGTCGATCGCCGCCGCGTATTCCGGCAGATCGGCGTCATAGGCACGGAAGCAGGTGATGCCTTCGCGATTCAGCCAGTTCTTGAATTTCTTGAGGTTCTTGCGCAGGCGGTTGGCGACCATCTGCGCGCCTTCGCTAAGCTCGCGCGGCTGGCCGGCGTTCTCGCGCTCAGGCACGGCAATCGGATCACAGACGATCAGCGCGCATTCGATGGCGCCGTTGAACATCTGGTACTTCTTGCCGGCACGCAGGCCGGTGGCAAACGCCAGGTCGGCGCTGCCGCACAGCAGGCTTGCGCGCCAGGTCGGCACCGCCCGCTTGAGCGCATCGCCGATACGGCGATACAGCACGGTGTCAGCGGCCAGACGTTCGTCGTACGGCGGATTGCAGACGACGCAGCCGGTTTCCTGCGGCGGCACCTGCACGTCGGCCACGTCACGCACGCCGAACCAGATGGCTTCGCTGACGCCGGCCACTTCGGCATTTTCCTTGGCCGCACGGATTGCCTGCGGGTCGATGTCGCTGCCGTGGATCACCTGCTTGAGCGCAGCACGGCCGACCTGCTCGCGCTGGCGCGCTTCGGCGGTCAGTTCTTTCCATTGCGCCTGGTCGAAACCACGCCAGCGGCTCGGCGGGATGCTGCCGTGACGCTGCAGGCCCGGCGCCACGTCGGCGGCCATCAAGGCGCCTTCGATCAGCAAGGTACCGCTGCCGCACATCGGGTCGAGCAGACCACCGCCTTCGGCGTGGATCTTCGGCCAGTTGGCGCGCAGCAGCACGGCTGCGGCCAGGTTTTCCTTCAGCGGCGCGTCGTTCTGCGCCATACGCCAGCCGCGACGGTGCATCGGGCCACCGCCCAGGTCGATCGAGATCGTGGCGCGGCCCTTGCGCAGCGACAGGTTGATGCGCACGTCCGGGAATTCAGCATTGACCGACGGCCGCTCCATGCCCTGCCCGCGCAGGCTGTCGACCACGCCGTCCTTGACCCGCTGTGCGGCAAAGCGCGCATGGGTGATGGCGGTGCCGGACACATGCGCGTCCACCGACAAGGTCAGCTCGGGGGTGATGTGCTGGTCCCACGGCATTGCCGCCACGCCCTGATACAGCGAGTTCTCGTCCGGGCACTCGAATTCCTGCAGCGGCCACAGCACCCGGCTGGCCAAGCGCGACCACAGCACCACGCGCTGCGCATCGCGCAGTTCGCCTTCGGCATTGACGCCGGAAATGGTGGCGGTCGCCCGCGGCAGGCCCATCGCCAGCAGTTCGTCGGCGAGCAGGTATTCAAGGCCCTTGGCGCAGGAAACAAAGAAATTCACGGGAGATATCAACTTTCAGAAAGGGAATCAGGCCAGCCAGACAGGCAGGCACGGTGGCCGGCCCCGGGGCATCCAGGGCCTCTATTGTAGGCAGTTGCCCGCCGCGCCGTCGGATTCAGCCGGCAGCCGCGTTCACAAACCGCGCAGCAAGGCCTCGAAGGCTTGGCAGGAGGCGTCCACATGGCGCATCAGGCGGTGGCCGTCATCGACCAGCAGCAGCCGTGCCGAGCGCTCTGCGGCCCAGGCAATGACATCGGCGGCCGGGATCAGCTCGTCGTTCCAGGCGTGGACCACGCTGATCGGCACCGCCGCGGCGTCCAGCGCCGGCATCGGCCCCATCGTGGTCGGCGGCACCATCAGAAACAGCCCGGCAACCGGCACCTGCAGCGAGGTGATCGCCGAGATATAGCCGCCCAGGCTCGACCCCGCCAGCACCAGCGGGCCGCGCGCAGCCATCTCGGCCGCACGCTCCACCAGCCGCTGCAGCCGCGCCGGCACGTCGCCGACCCGGCTGATCTCGTGCTTGGCGTCCAGGTCGGTGTAATCCGGACGTTCGTGGCTCCAGCCCAGACGTTCGGCCACATCGGCCAGCGCGGTGACCTTGGTGGCGTCCGGCCCGCTCTCGAAGCCGTGCGACAGGATGCAGTGGCCGCGGCTCATGGCTGGCGGCAAATCGTGGGGGAAATCATGCGTGAATGCTAGCATCCACGCATGCACCTGCCGCCCTCCATCATCGCCAAACCGCTGCCCTACGAACACCAGCTGGCGCAGCGCAAGCCCGCCGAGATCGACCTGGTGGTGATCCACTGCACCGAGCTGCCGGACCTGGCCACGGCGCGCGAGTACGGCGAACGTGCGCTCTACGACAACGGCAGCGGCAACAGCGGCCATTACTACATCGACCGCGACGGCAGCATCCAGCAATACATCGCGCTGGACCGCGTTGCCCATCACGTGCGCGGCATCAACCCGCGTTCGATCGGCATCGAGCTGGTCAACCGTGGGCGCTGGCCAAACTGGTTCGATTCCAACAACCAGGCCATGAGCGAGGCCTATCCCGAAGCGCAGATCGCCGCGCTGGTAAGGCTGCTGGAGTGGCTGCCGCAGGCGCTGCCGTCGCTGCGCTACATCGCCGGCCATGAGCAGTTGGACACGGCCTTGGAGCCGGCCAGCGATGACCCCGGCCTCAGTGTGCAGCGCAAGCTCGATCCCGGCCCGATGTTCCCGTGGGAACTGGTGCTGCGCGCCATTGATCTGCAGCGGCTGCCGGACTGAGCAACACCTTGGCAGCCGCTTACTGCGGCAGGTACTGGAACTTTTCGCCGGCCGTCACCGCAAGATCCAGCCGGTTGATGGCCGGCGCAATCGGACACACCACGTGTGGGGTGAACGCGCAGGGTGGGTTTTCGGCGCGATTGAAGTCCAACTGCACCACACCGTCGGCGGGCATCGCCGCGTACACATAACGCGCACCACCATAGGTTTCGCGACCACTGGTGCGGTCCGACAACAGGAAGAACAAGCGCCGCGATGGCGGTGCGGCCTCATCCAGCACCGGCTGCAGGTGATAGCTGCGCCCATTTACCTCAAACACGGCCTCACCCGGCACAACCGCCGGCAACGGCGTACCGATCGAGGTCAGCAATACCGCCTGCTTGGGCGCCGGGAACGGCCGCCATTGCGCGCTGATGTTCCATTTCGGGTCGACCGGAAAGTGTTCGATAGCCGTAAACGCCAGGCGCCGCGGCGATTGCGGGTCGCGGTAGCGCCAGCCCAGGATGCTGCCGGTACGCACCAGATAGAACTCCGAGTCACCCACTTCAATGCGACTGGCCTCGTTGACATGGGCGACACCGGGTACCAGCACCGTCTGCTGCAGCGGCTGGCCGTTCATCTGAGCACCCGCGCGGGTACCTGCGGTGAAGGTGGCTTCGCCATCGCGGTCCACCTGCAGGAAACCAAGCTCGGCAGGACCACTGGGCAACACCACATCATTGGCCGCAGCGCTGCCCACCCGGTAAGCACCGGTCTTGAGCCGGCCCGAGCCGGTGTAGCTGAGCCAACCATCGGGCGCGCGCAGCTCGGCCAGACGCTGCGTCCGCCACTGTTCAATGTCGCGCAGATACTGACGCGCTGCATCGTCGGACAAGCCGCTGCCCGGCGCATTGCATGCCCCAAGAACCGCCGCCAACAGCGCTACACCTAGCCATTTCAATGAACGCACGCTTCCCCCGAAGCATTCATAACCATCGGCACCGCGCCCACTCGCGGCGTACTGATCACTCAAACTGTGGCGACCGGCCTGCCTGCATCGCTGGACCAGCCACTCCAGGAATCACTGAACACACGCAACCCGGGCATGCCGGCATGCGCAAACGCCAGGGCGAGATGACAGGCAGTGACGCCCGAACCACACATCACCGCCATCTGCTCCGGCGCCTGCCCGGACAACAGCGGCGCCAACTCAGCGTGCAGCTCCTGCGCAGAACGGAAACGACCATCACGCAGGTTCATGCCGAACGGCCGGTTCAGCGCGCCGGGGACATGCCCTGCGACCCGATCCAAGGGCTCGACTTCGCCGCGGTAACGTTCACCGGCACGCGCATCCAGCAGCCATGCCGGCGTCTGTGACAAGCGCGACTGCACTTCATCGATGCTGACCACCTGGGTCATATCGAAATGACCGGGATAGGGCGACAACGCGGCGACTACAACCGGGGCCGCATCAAGCGCGTGCCCTGCCGCTTGCCACGCTGCCAGCCCACCATCAAGCACGGCGACCTTGCGATGGCCGATCAATCGCAGCAACCACCACAGACGCGCCGCCGCCATGCTGCCATCGGCCGCATCGTAGACCACCACCTGGGTATCGGGCGCAATACCCCACCCGCCCAGAAGCTCGGCAAAGACCTCACTATCTGGCAGCGGATGCCGGCCATGCCCTTGCTTGCGCATGTCCGACAGGTCTCTTTCCAGATCGGCGTAAACCGCACCAGGAATATGCCCTGCGGTATAGCCAGCCGCGCCGGATTGCTTGTCTGCCAGCGAGTAGCGTGCATCCATCACCCGTAGCGTGGCGCTGGCAGCAGTCCGGGCATCGACCACGCGAACTATCGGCTGCGCCAAAGCCTCAGCCAGATCCGCTGCATCGACCAGCGTGGTCCACGAAATGCTGGTCTGGCTCATGCCATCTGCTCCAAACGACGACGAAGGTTGTAGAGGATGGCTGCGGTCGCCCCCCATATGCGCTGTCCGGGCCAGCTGTATTCCATGACATGGCGGATACGCCCACCATGCTCGATCTCCACCTGACGCAGATTGGCCGGGTCCATCAGGTAATCCAGCGGCACTTCGAATACCTCGGCAACTTCACCGGGTTCGGGGCGCGCGACGAACGCGGGGTCTACCACCGCAACCACCGGCGTCACCCGGAACCCGGTGATGGTGATGAACGGGTCCAGATAGCCAAGCGCCAATACCTGGTCGCGCTGCAAAGCGATTTCCTCGTCGCTCTCACGCAAGGCTGCCGCCAGCGGATTGCGATCGACGGTTTCGATACGGCCACCGGGGAAGCCCACCTGTCCGCCATGGTTGCGCAGCGCCTCGGTACGTCGGGTCAAAATCACCTGGGTACCCTGCGCGCGCGGCACCAACCCAGCCAATACCGCCGCTTCCACCGGCGGCCCAGGCGGCAACAGGTCTTCCAGCTCGGAACGGTTCCAGCCCTGTCCAGTTGGCGTTTGGGTCAATGGCATCAAGGCCTGCTGCAGCCGATCACGGCCCTGCAGTTGATCAGCAAATGCCGCCGCATGACGTGCACGCCTTGACAATTCATGTGTCATTACCCGCCGCCGCTCGTCCTCGCTCATACGCAGCCAGCCACCGATCTCGGCACCATTGCGCCAGCAACCACGGCAATAACCCTGCGCATCAAGCGCACAGATGCCAATGCAGGGGCTGGAGATGACACGAGCAGGTGCATCCATCAATTCAGACATCGCGCTAGCGTAGCGCGAGGCGCACTTTCGGACCAGTTACCCGCCTTTTGCATCACTGGATTTGCCTTGCTCCAATGGCAATGTAGATGCCCATGAGGGCCTCGCTCCGGCCTGGCCTGCCAGCGCTTACTCCCATTCATTATGTGACGGCCATCAAATTGTGGTTGAGCCTGGGTTCATCAACGGGCACACTCCAGTTGCCGACAGGGGGAACACGAATCATCCGATGCGCGAGACGCGCGTTCGATCAGCGTGGCTGTTCGACACCTGCCTCGCCTGCATACGGATGGAGCCTTATCGCTTTTCACTCTGTAAGCGGAGCCCGGAAATGAGAATGGCAAAACCCTCCTTGTTGTTATCGGCGCTGGCACTGTCCGCCAGCCTTTCAGTACAGGCCCATGAGCCGCCAACGGACGGCAACCCAAGTACCCCTACCGAAAGCGGCATGGTCGCCGGCATCGATGCCAAGACCGGCAAACTGCGCAAACTCACCGATACAGAAATCCGGGCACTTTCCGACAAGGCCAACGCGATGCCGTCGGCAAGCCGCAGCGCCGCCGGAACCAACGCCGCCTGGGCACGTATTCCGCAGACCGGCACCGACGCTGCCAAGACCATACGGATGCAGAGCAACGGCATGAGCACCGCCGATCTGCCGCTGTCTGCGCTGAATTCGCTGAGCATTGAGCGCGACGCCGCGGGTGAGGTGCATATCCTGGAGAATGGCGCCCCGCTTTCGCACGGCAGGCAGGAGGTGTCCGAATGAAGACCTTGCTGCTCTCAGCCGTCATCGGCAGCTGCCTGCTCGCCACCACTGCGCACGCCGGCATCATCACCCCCATCAATCAGGATCCGGCCGGCATAGGCCTCAACGACCCCACCGTACGCGCGCCGGAAGGCGGCAACCCCGGTAAAAGTGTTGGCGAACAACGCCGCATCGTCTATCAATTTGCCGCCGATCTATGGGGCGCGGTACTGCAGAGCGATGTGGAGACCTTCGTCGGTGCCAGCTTCCAGGATCTGACCTGCACGGCTACCGGTGGCACCTTGGGCTCGGCCGGTGCTTCCTGGATCGCAACCACGCCACCGTCAGGGGCTACCCTGGGCATGATCTATCACGCCCCATTGGCCAACGCACTCAATGGCAGCCGCATCACCATCAGCGGCGCTGGCACCGATATCACCAGCCGCTTCAACAACAATCTGGGCGGCAGCAATCCTGACGGCACACCCTGCATGACCGGCTCGGGCTGGTACTACGGCCTGGACGGCAATGCGCCGGCAGACCGGATCAGCTTCCTTGACGTGGTGATGCATGAAATCGGCCACGGCCTCGGCTTCTCCGGTTTCGTCGGCTACACAACGGGACGACTGGGCGAGCGCCTTGGCATTCCCCAGTACTACGGCTATTCGGACGTCTATACCGAAAACGCCTTCGACAACCTGTCCGGCAAGCGCTTCACCGAAGCGAGCATGACCAATGCGCTGCGCGCCGCATCAATCAAGACCCGTGGCGCACCGGCCTGGAATGGCGCAACCACAAGGGCACAAACGCCATTGTGGCTTGACCCTGCAGTGGTACTTTCGGTCAACGGCAGCAGCGTGGTCACGCAGTTCTTTGGCACCGCATCGTTCGGCCCTCCAGCCACTCCTGCCAACTTCAGCGGCGCGGTTGCCGTTGCCAACGACGGCACCGGCGCCGATACCGCCGATGCCTGCGAAGCGATTCCTGCCGGCAGCCTCAGCGGCAAGGTTGCCTACATCAATCGTGGCGGCTGCGCGTTCGAGATCAAGGCAGCCAATGCACAGGCAGCAGGTGCGGTCGCAGCGATCATCGGCAACGTTGCCAGTTCCGGCGATCCGGGCACGGCGCCCGGCATGGCGGAAGACCCCAGCGTCAACGCCACCATCCCTACCCTGAGCGTCAATCTCACCGATGCCAACCTGATCAAAGCAGCAGCACAGGCGGGCACCGCGTTGACCGCGGCATTGGGCCAGGTTGCCGGGCGCTATGCCGGTGCCGATGCCAACGGACGTCCACTGCTATACGCACCCGCGGTGGTTGCCAGCGGCTCGACGTTCTCACACTTTGAAAGTGTGTTGATACCCGACGCGTTGATGGAGCCGGCCAACAGCCCCAATACCGACGCTGGGCGCATGGTCGACCTCACCTTGGCAGCGTTTGTCGACGAAGGTTGGGACTTGAATGCAGGCACTGCACGCATCGGCAGCTGCGATACGGGGGTAAAGCTGTTCAAGGACCCCGGTTTGATCGCAGGCGCCAATGTGCAGGCACAGGATCGTCTGTGCCGCACAACCGCCAAGGGCAACCGGGCACTCTACCTGCGCTGCATGAACGACACCGCAGCCTCGTTGAGAGCCGCCAGCATGATCAGTACCGTCGAGCAGGCCGGCATCCGCACGTGTGCGGCCAAGGTGACGACGCCGTAGAACCAGTCCAACAGAGATTGCCTGTAGTGCCGAGCCATGCTCGGCAGGGGCTCCAGCAGTGCTGCCAGCGGCTTGCCCGGAACAAGCACTGTATTGTCAAGAAGCGCGGGCGCCTTGCGGGCGCCGGCTCTTCTTTTGTGTTGCGCACAGCGTTGATAGCCACCTGCCCTGCAACTGTCCAGCTTGCGATGGTCGCCTCCTGCTGCCTGATCCAATAGCGCGCATGCATTGGGCTGATCGCTGATGACGCGCAGCTGCTGGCGTCGCGGGTAGAGCCCCTGCCGAGCATGGCTCAGCACTACCGGGATCCCGGACAAGATGCTGGCGACGCTGACAGAGCCTCAGTCGAGCATGGATCAGCAGCACCTGCAATCCAGTGCGAACCGCGGACAAAAAGAAAGCGCCGGTGTTGCCACCGGCGCTTCGTATTGCATCACTGGGTCGCTATTACTTGACGCTGACCAGCTTGATCTCGAACTGCACAGCCACGTTCGGCGGGAACGGCGTGCGCGGGTCGGCACCGTAGGCCTTGTCCGCCGGCAGGGTGACTTCCCACTTGGCGCCAGCCGGCATCTGCAGCAGGGTTTCGCGCATGGCAGCCATTTCCACTTCGCTCAGCTTGATCGACGGAATCGACTGTGCCGGGCGAGCTTCGGTCGGACGCTGGCCGTACGGGAACGGACCGGCAACTTCCAGCGCAACGGTGCTGGCCTGGGTCGGCTTGGCGCCGGCACCGGCTTCGATCACGCGGTACTGCACGCCGCTGGCCAGGGTCTGCACGCCGGCCTTGGCCTTGTTGGCGGCAATGAACTGGTCACTGCGGGTCTTGTTTTCAGCGGCAGCCTTTTCGTACTCGGCCTTGGCGGCCTGGGCACGGCCCTGCTCGCGACGCTGGAATGCTTCAACCGCCGGCTTCAGCTGATCGGCAGTGATTGCCGGCTGCTTCTTGGCATAGGCATCCTGCAGGCCCTTCACCACCGAAGCGATGTCCAGCTGCTCGCCACGGCCGGTGAGTTCGGCCAGGTTGTTACCGTAGTCATAGCCGAAGTAATAGCTCAGCTTGCCCTTTTCGGACGCGATGTCCTGGGCGAAAGCGGTGCCGGTGACGGCCAGGGCGGCCACGGCGACCGCAATAGAACGCAACTTCATCAAACAGTTCTCCAGGAATGGTGTCTCAGGGCAAGCATGCCGCTAGAGGCGACGGGTTAGGATAGCCGTCACAAAGGCTGTCCGCCACTGACGACGCTCATCTATGACCGTCACAGATTGAAAGAGTTCCAGACATTACTTTTTTTTAACGTTTCGAGGCTTTCCCCTTATGTCCGAGTCACCGGTTTCGATCAGCACCCATGCAGGCGTCCGCACCATCACCGTGCAGCGCCCGGAGAAGCTCAATGCCCTCAACCGGCTAACCCTGGAAACGCTGGATGCTGCCTTTGCCGAAGCGGCGCAGGCTGAGGACGTAAGAGTGGTAATCCTGACTGGCGCCGGCAGCAAAGCCTTCGTTGCCGGGGCGGACATCTCTGAAATGAACGCACTGACCCCGGTTCAGGGCCGTGACTTCTCGCTGGTCGGGCAGCGCCTGATGCGCCGGATCGAGCGCCTGAACAAGCCGGTCATCGCGATGGTGAATGGTTTTGCATTGGGCGGCGGCATGGAACTGGCCATGGCCTGCCACCTGCGGATCGCCGCCGACAGCGCCAAGGTCGGCCAGCCCGAGATCAACCTGGGCTTGGTGCCGGGTTTCGGCGGCACCCAGCGCCTGTTGCGCTTGGCTGGCCGCGCAGCCGCACTGGAACTTTGCCTGCTCGGTGCGCCGATCAGCGCCGAGCGCGCCCAGCAGCTGGGCCTGGTCAACCGCGTGGTGCCGGCCGCCGAGCTGGAAGCAGAAACCACCAAGCTGGCCGAACAGCTGGCCAACGCGGCGCCGTTGGCCCTGCGCGGCATCCTCGACGCGATCAACGTCGGTGGTGAGTGCGCTATCGAGGAAGGGCTGGAATACGAAAGCGCGCAGTTCGGCCTGGTGTTCTCCACCGACGACATGCGCGAAGGCACCAGTGCCTTCCTGGAACGCCGCAAGCCGGAATTCAAGAATCGCTGAGTTGTCCATGTCCAACGCAAGCGCCACGCCACGCCAACTGCTGCAATTCGTACTGGACGATGATCTGGATGCGGCGCTGCGTGCCGGGCTGATGAACTACCTGCCGCAGCCCGGCGACGCGCTGCTGGATCCTGCGCACCCGCAGCTGCCACAGCAACTCCAGCAGGCCCAGCAGCAGTTGCACGCGGCCTGGGCTGCACGTGAGCGCTATCGTGCCCGCGCCGCCCGGCTTGAACGTCGCGATGCAGAGCGTCAGGCGCGTCGTGCGCCACCGCCGGTAGCAGACAGCAAGCCGGCCCTGCCCTCGGCGGCGGCGGCAATCCTTGCCCGGGCCAAGGCGCGCGCCGCAGAGAAGCCGGGCACATGAAGGCAGTTGCAGTGAAGAAAACGACAGTGAAGAAGACAGCCCCAAAAAAAGTCGGTGCAAAGAAGATCGCGGTAAGGAGCGCTCCGGCAAAAAAAACCGCAGCGCCGAAAAGCACATTGGCTCGCGGCAGCAAACGCATGACTGCCGCCGAAGTACTGGAGATGTTCACGCGTCTGCGTGAGCTCAACCCGCACCCGACCACCGAGCTGGAATACAGCTCACCTTTCGAGCTGCTGGTGGCAGTGACCTTGTCGGCGCAGGCCACCGATGTTGGCGTCAACAAGGCCACCCGCAAGCTGTTCCCGGTGGCCAATACCGCCCAGGCCATTCTTGCCCTGGGCGAAGAAGGACTGAAGCCTTACATCGCCACCATCGGCCTGTTCAACGCCAAGGCCAAGAACGTGATTGCCGCCTGCGCGATCCTGGTGGAGAAATACGCCGGCGAAGTGCCGGCCGAGCGCTCCGCACTGGAGGCCCTGCCCGGGGTTGGCCGCAAGACCGCCAACGTGGTGCTCAATACTGCCTTTGGCCAGCCGACGATGGCGGTAGACACGCATATCTTCCGCGTCTCCAACCGCACCGGGCTCGCCCCGGGCAAGGATGTGCGGGTGGTCGAGGATGGCCTGATGAAGGTCATTCCGGAAGAATTTCTGCAGGATGCGCACCACTGGCTGATCCTGCACGGGCGCTATGTCTGCAAGGCGCGCAAGCCGGATTGCCCGCAATGCGTGATTCGCGACCTCTGCCACTTCAAGGACAAGACCGCCGACGCTGCGTAAGCATTGGCGGCTGCCATCTGCACGACACTTTCCCGTAACAGCTCCAAGGCTCAATACGCAGGCCCTTGTGCCACCGGGCGTAAGCTGGTCGCCGAACTGTCACATTTACGCAATCTTTACGCCCTAGCCTTCGCAGCAACCTCCAACTGCCTGCAAGGCTACCCACCCAATGAAACTGCATCGCCAACTCCTCACTGCGGCCGTGGCTGCTGCACTGTTCGCGCCGGCTGCACACGCTGAAGTCGCCATCGACGTTATTGGCGGTTCCGAAATCACCTTCGAAGGTCTGGTCCAGGCCGACGGCAACTGGTTCAGCAATGACAAGGCTGACTTGAACGGCAATACCGGCAAGAACGGCAAGGACAGCGAGTTCGAACTGCGTCGCGCCGAGTTGGTGCTGAAGGGCAAGGGCCCGGGCAATATCGAGTGGGTGGTCGGCTATGACGCCAAGGCCGACAAATTCCTGGACACCAACGTCAAGTACAAGCTGGGCGGCAACAGCAACCACTTCCTGCAGGCCGGCCAGTACAAGCAGCCGAACAGCCTGGAAGAGCTGTCCAGCACCAAGAACAACGACTTCATCTCCAAGGCTACCGTTACCAACACCTACGCCGTTGCCCGCCGCCTCGGCGTTGGCTACGGTCTGGGTGATGCCAACTGGTCGGTCACTGCATCGGCCTTCGGCCGCGAGCTGACCCGCAAACTGGCCCACGGCAGCGGCTACGGCGTGCGCGGCACCTTCGCCCCGATCAACGAGAAGGGCAACATCCTGCACCTTGGCCTGAGCTACGTCGATTACGACACCGACGCCGACCTGCTGCGCCTGCGCGCGCGCCCGAACGCCGATCTGGCTACCGTGCGTCTGGTCGACAGCGGCGACCTGAAGGACACCGACCGCCTGAGCACCATCGGCGCCGAAGCGATGTACGTGCGCGGCCCGTTCAAGGCCCAGGGCGAGTATTACAGCTCCAAGGCCAAGCGTTACGACCACGCCAACTACAGCACCGACGGCTATTACATCAGCGGCGTGTGGAACGTCACCGGTGAGACCTGGGGTTACAAGGGCGGCACCCCGAGCCTCGGCCTGCCGGACGAACCAGGCCGTGGCATGTGGCAGCTGGGCGCACGCTTTGACCATATCGATCTGAATGACGGCGGCCTGAAAGCCCCGGCCGTGGTCGGCGGGACTCCGCTGGTGGACGGCGTGCTCGGCGGCAAGATGGACATCTGGACCGTGGGCGCCAACTGGTACTGGCGCTCCAACTTCAAGGCCTCGTTGAACTACGTGATGGTCGACAGCAACAAGTACGTTTCGGCCAGCAAGAAGTTTGTCAGCGACAAGCCGGACATCCTGGAAGCGCGCCTGCAGTTCTTCTGGTAAGCATTGGCTGCATGCAACACCAAGAACGCCCCGCAAGGGGCGTTCGTCGTTACAGCGATGGTTTTTGTAGGAGCGGCATAAGCCGCGAAGCTGGCGGCGCCGATGCGCAAGCGATTATCGCAATCTGCGGGTGTGTCAGCTTCGCGGCTTATGCCGCTCCTACAAAAACCAGGGCACGAGCAATTCCACAAGCTGAAGCTGTGTAAGCTTCGCGGCTCATGCCGCTCCTACAACAAACCTCAGGGAGCGCACCGACTGGATGGCCCCATGCGCACCTGCCTGCTCGTACTGCTGTTTTCCCTACCCATCACCGCCTTCGCCCAGGATTGCGGTGGTGACAGCGCTGCGCGCATCACCCAGGCCTACCAGCAACGCGATATCAACGCCCTGCCCGACCGTCCTGGCTGGGCCGTCGACGCCGAACGTGGCGCTTGCCGCGTCTGGCCGGCCGACACGTCGTTGACCTTGATCGCAGTACCGGTACTGGGTCCGGAGGAATTCAACGGTGAAGTGCAGCAAGGCGACCTGGATGTACTGGTGGTCGACAGCGCCAGCCTGCGTCCACGCGCGGGCCTGCGCCTGCCTGAAGTGATGAGCAGCGATGCCATCCATGTCGACAGCGTCGGCCTGGATACCGCACGTTACAACCTCTCCCCCAGCGTGCGCGCGTTCGGCGTCCGCAGCTCACGCAGCAACTCGTCGCAGCCCAACCCTTTCAGCGAAACCTGGCTGCAGCTACTGGTATTCAACGGCATCAACCTGGAGGCTGTTACCGCGCAGATCGTGGTCTCCAGCAGCGGCGGCGAATGGGACACCCGCTGTGCCGGTGAGTTCCATGAAACAAAGCGCACGCTGGAGGCTGGCCCCACCCCGGCACAGGGCTGGGCAGCACTGACGGTGCGCGAGCGCGGTGCCAGCACCGTCAGCCATGAGGATGCCGCTGGCAGCTGCATTGAACAGCGGGAAGACCACCCCGTTCGCAGCTTCAAGCTGCAGCCAAAGGGTCACTCTTACCCGCTCCCCCGCGAGATAGAAGCAACATTCTGATGACATGAGGCATTGTCATTTGAACGTCATGTGACAGACGCTGCACTGTCATCAAATCGTTATGAAATAGGCGCCGGGCGGAACTCACCGCACATTCACACCTCCCAGGAGCCACTTGTGATCCACGCCATCAAATCGCGCGCAGCCGTTGCCATCCTCGCAGCGTCGTCCGTGTTCGCCGCCAACGCTGCCGATGTTACCGGCGCCGGCGCGTCCTTCATCTACCCGGTCATGTCCAAGTGGTCGGCGGATTACAACACCGCTACCAGCAAGCGCGTGAACTACCAATCGATCGGCTCGGGCGGCGGCATTGCCCAGATCAAGGCCAACACGGTGGACTTCGGCTCGTCCGACGCCCCGTTGAAGCCGGAAGAACTGGCATCCGCAGGCCTGGTGCAGTTCCCGTCGGTGATTGGCGGCGTGGTGCCGGTGCTCAATGTTGCCGGCGTTGAGCCGGGCGCGATGAAGCTGGATGGCCCGACCCTGGCCAACATCTTCCTGGGCAAGATCACCAAGTGGAATGATCCGGCCATCGTCGCCCTGAACGCCGGCCTGACCCTGCCGGACACCAAGATCACTGTCGTACACCGCTCTGACGGTTCGGGCACCACCTTCAACTTCGTCAACTACCTGTCCAAGGTCAATGCCGATTGGAAGACCAGCGTCGGCGAAGGCACCAGCGTCCAGTGGCCGGCCGGCATCGGCGGCAAGGGCAACGAAGGCGTGGCCGCTTACGTCAAGCAGATCAAGGGTTCGATCGGCTACGTGGAGTTCTCCTACGCACTGCAGAACCGCCTGACCTTCTCGCGCATGAAGAACGCTGCCGGCAACTTCGTGCAGCCGCGTGACGAGAGCTTCTCGGCTGCCGCAGCCAGCGCCGACTGGGCCAATGCACGTGACTTCTACCTGGTGATGACCAACGCCCCGGGCGAGCAGGCTTGGCCGATCACCGCCACCAACTTCATCCTGATGCGCAAGCAGCCCAAGAGCGCTGAAGGTGCCAAGGCCGCCGTCGAGTACTTCCGCTGGATCTACGCCAACGGCGACGCCCAGGCCCGTCAGCTGGACTACGTGCCGCTGCCGGACCCGTTGGTCCGCCAGATTGAGACCTACTGGCAGCAGAACCTGCGCTACTGAGTAAAGAGCCGGCGGGACCCTCTCCCTCGTCGTCTCAAGCGCGGATCAAGTGATCCGCGCTTTTTTCTGTTTTGTTTTTGTGGGAGCGGCGTCAGCCGCGAAGCCGGAAGTCCCGAAAGCCCTGTAGAGCCGAGATCCTATGTTCGCGGTCAAGCCTGCTGGAAGCAGGCTTGACCTATTCTCAGCATGGTCGGATCGAAATCCCGGCCGCTTTTGAATACCCCCCACGCG